>JANMIS010000878.1:0-15181 GCA_031375925.1 Synechococcales cyanobacterium OTE_70_concoct_197_sub | reverse complement strand
GTCCAGTCCCGCACTCCAGTTCCAAATCCCCAATCTCTCGATTCCGCTCGTGGCCACTCCAGAAAGCGCGCCAGTAAAGACCCCAGCGCAATAGGTGGCGATCGGTTATTGAGTCCATAGATTAAAACAACGCTGTAATGCTATGCGATCGTGCGCAGGGGACAAGCTTGCACGGTACAATGCAGTTGAGAAAGTTTTAGATTTTCTCAAAACTTTATGTTAAACGTTGCCTAGAAACGCTTCTATGGATTTTGCCACCCTTGTAAGTCAGCTCAACGCTGGAGCGATCGTGCCCGAGGGCATCGTCATTGCCACAATACTCCTCGTCATTGTTTCCGACCTGATTGTCGGACGCACCCGTTCCGCGAGGTTCACGCCTTATCTAGCGATCGGCGGTCTGTTGAGCGCCGTATTTGCGCTCTACGCAACGCAATGGAACATTAGCAATCCGATCGCCTTTTTTGGTGAATTCAATAGCGACGCTTTGAGTGTCGCTTTTCGAGGCATCATCGCGCTGTCATCTGTCGCTACGATTTTGATGTCTGTTCGGTACGTCGAACAATCCGGAACCCCCGTCGCAGAATTTATTACTATTCTCCTGACCGCTACCCTTGGCGGCATGTTCCTTTCGGGAGCCGATGAGTTGGTGATGATCTTTGTCTCGTTGGAAACCTTGAGTATTTCGTCATATCTCTTGACGGGCTACACCAAGCGCGACCCCCGATCGAACGAAGCCGCTCTGAAATATCTCCTGATCGGCGCTTCTAGTGCAGCGATTTTCCTCTATGGTTCGTCATTGCTTTATGGCTTATCCGGCGGTGAGACTCGACTGAGTGCGATTGCTGCTGCAATGAGCAATGCAAATCTTGGGTCTTCCATCGGGATTGTGATTGCATTGGTGTTTGCGATCGCTGGAATTGCTTTCAAAATCGCCGCCGTCCCTTTTCACCAATGGACACCTGACGTCTATGAAGGATCGCCTACGCCTGTTGTGGCGTTTCTATCCGTTGGGTCTAAAACCGCTGGATTTGCGCTGGCGATTCGGTTGTTGGTGACGGTGTTCCCGTTGGTGGATGAGCAGTGGAAGTTTGTGATGACAGCGCTGGCGATTCTGAGCATGGTGCTTGGGAACGTCGTGGCGCTAGCACAGACCAGTATGAAACGGCTTTTGGCCTACTCATCGATCGGTCAAGCGGGTTTTATTATGATTGGCCTCGTGATCGGCAGCGATGCGGGTTACTCCAGCATGATTTTTTACCTGCTGGCTTACCTGTTCATGAACCTCGGAGCCTTTAGCTGCGTTATTCTCTTCTCTTTGAGAACCGGGACGGACCAGATCAGCGAATACTCGGGTCTCTATCAGAAAGATCCGTTGTTGACGCTGGCACTTTCCCTTTGCCTATTGTCCCTCGGTGGCATTCCCCCGTTAGTTGGATTCTTTGGGAAGCTGTACATTTTCTGGGCGGGTTGGCAAGCGGGAGCCTATGGGCTTGTGCTGTTGGGTCTTGTAACCAGTGTGATTTCGATTTACTACTACATTCGAGTGGTGAAGATGATGGTAGTCAAGGAGCCTCAGGAAATGTCCGACTCTGTGAAAAACTACCCATCCACCAGTTTTGATGGGGTGGGGATGAGACCGTTGCAGGTGGGTTTGATTAGTGCGTTGGTTGCGACCACGATCGCAGGCGTACTATCCAACCCATTGTTTAGTTTCGCTAATGCTGCCGTCGCGAGGACACCAATGCTTCACGCCCAGCAAAAAGTCAAAGCGATCGCCGAAACCCCTGAACCGAAGATTCAAAACACTAACTCGTAATTTAGAGATTGTGTTGAATACCCCCGATAGTCTTTTGTGGCGATCGGGGGTTTGTTTTAATATGCAGTTGGGAATGTAAGGGACGATCGTGATTTACGCCGAAACCCCCGAACCTAGAGTTCAAGACACTAACTTATAACTTGTTTTCAAAATAAAAACCCGATCGTCTTTTGTCGCGAAGACGATTGATCTTAAGCCTACACAAAAATGAATTGTATGAAAATCCAGCAGCGCCGCTATAGCAAAGATGACCTTGCCCAGCGAGGACAGGAGATCTACGTCTCACAGATTCAACCGATCGTTGAATCAGAGCATAACGGGAAAATCCTGGCGATCGATGTGGATAGCGGTGCCTTCGAAATTGACGACGACACGTTGGTAGCATCCGATCGCTTATTAGAACGATATCCCGAAGCTCAAACCTGGTTTCTTCGGATAGGACATCGTGGCGTTCATCAATTAGGTTGGCATCGAAAGGCTGAGTAGAAATGATTACTGGGATTGTAAATTCTAAAGGCGAATCCATTCTTCGGTTAGTTGTTGGCGATCATGAGACCAAACGAGTCGTCGCGGATTCTGTGGTAGACACTGGATATACAGGATTGCCAATAAGTCAGAGCCACATCCCAGCCTGATTGTGCTAATTCTTTAGCAATCGATGAACCAATGCCAATACTTCTACTTGCATCAGTTACAAGAACTATTGGTCGTTGGGGCATATATTTCTTCTGCAAGCAGGGAGTAAGACAACAAGAGACGATCGGTAGTTTGTTTTAATATTCAGATTGGAATGATCATAAAGCAAAAATTATTTTTAGAAATCACTTAACTGAGACTTTTCATGACTAATGGACCTGCGGACGTTATGGGGTCCGTTGGAGCATCCAATGTGATTAACAACTGTGATGGGTTCTGGGTGCAGGCAGCGTTGGGTACGGTCCATTGCGCGGTTCCGTTGGCATCCTGGCGAAACTCTCCACAGTACATCGGCGTAGCAGCAGGTTTAGCAATGGCCCATAGCCGATAGATTTGATTATCTTGAAGCTTGGGCATATTGAGCGCAATAAGGGTTACAGCCCGATCGCTCGGTTTAGCAAAGAGACGCGCTGTAACGGGTCGGTTATTTTTAGAGTTTGACGCTGCACTTGCTAGCGTATACGTCTGGGTATCGGGTTGAATGAGGCGCGCTATGGTTGCTTGATTATTTTGAAGTTCGTTTTGTAGACGCTTTAGCTCCACATTCGTAGCTTCAAGCTGTTGTTGAAGGGCCACTGTCTGCTGTGACTGACGACTGAGCTGAAGTTGGTTTAGTCCGAGGGCGGCTACTGCGATCGCTGCGATGCCTGTGCTGAGGGCAGGTAGCATCCAACGTTCCCAAGAACGGCGCTTTGCTGAAGCGATGACCTCCGGGCGGACGACCATCGGAACTACGTTGGAAGGTTCTGGACGAGTGGCTGCGATCGGCTGACCAACGGACTGGGCGGCGGCACTGAGGATTTTGGCCTTGAGGTGGGCGGCAGGTGCTGCGGTTGGCATTCCGTAGGGGAGCAGCGAAAAGGCTTCTCTGAAGGATGCAATTTCTGTGTGAAGAGTGGGGCTTTCATTGAGGGCTTGACTGAGGCGATCGGCCTCCTCAGAACTCAAATCATTGAGAACATAGCCTGCCACTAGATCGATTGGGTTGGGTTCGTGAGTCGGGCGTGTCATGACGGATGGTGGATAACTGAACGTTGAGCTAAACGAGAGGGGCGAGCAAGCTTCGAAGCTTTTTGAGGGCCTGACGAGCGCGAGATTTGACGGTACCCAGTGGAATGCCATCTCGCGCGGCAATCTCTGATTGGCTGAGTCCTGCGTAGTAGGCGTTTTCTAGAAGCTGTCGATCGTTGGGGGAAAGTTGCTGGAGAGCTTCTCGGACTTTGTGCGATCGTTCCTCCAGCGTAACAAATTCTAGAGGGGGATTATAGTGTGATACGCAATCTGAGAGGGTTTGGATTCGTTGCAGTTTCTGTTGGCTGGCTAACCTAGAGCGAAGTCGGTCTAGCGCGCGCGATCGGGTTAGGGTGATGAGGAAACCACTGAGGGATCCTCGGTGGGGCTGATAGATTTCGCTATGCTGCCAAAGGCGAAGGAAGATTTCTTGAATCACGTCTTCGGCTTCTTCGACGTTGTTTAAGATTGCTATGGCGGTGCTGTAGACCAATTTACTGTAACGATCGTACAGCAAGTCCAAGGCTTTGACCTGTTGAGCTTGAATGGCCAGGAAGATTTCTAAGTCTGTTGATTGTTCATTGATAATCGGCGGTGAAGGTATCGAATCCATAGAGCTGAGTCAATTTTAATGGAAAAAGCTGAGTGGCAGCGCCTCATTTTAGAGGATAAGTGCGTGAATACAAAATACCCTAACTGGAGATGCTCCTGAAGCACAATTCTCGTATTTTCAGAGTTCCCACTGCGCAAAATTGTTGAGAACCCCCGACCGTCAGAAGAGGCGATCGAGGGTTCTATTTCAATATGTATTCAACAACTTGCCAATCTACGAACTATAGACCAGGTGGCAGAAGCACTTTATCGATGACGTGAATGACACCATTGCTTGTACCGACATCGGCTTTAATGACATTGACGTTATTGACTTTAACGCCACCCTTACTCACTTGGACTGCGACGGAATTGCCTTCTACGGTTTTGACGGGACCCGATCGTAAATCTTTTGCTCTCACATCACCAGAAACAACGTGGTAGGTCAACACTTTCTGAAGCAATTGACGATTTTCGGGTTTTAGCAGCTTCTCTAGCGTTCCCTTTGGCAATGCAGCAAAGGCTTCATTGGTGGGTGCGAAGACGGTGAATGGGCCTTTACTGGAAAGCGTCTCAACCAGTCCTGCTGCTTTGACTGCTGTTACTAAAGTTGAAAATGCAGGATTGCTGGCTGCAACGTCAACAATGGTTCCTGCGGGCTTGGGCTTTGCGGCCATTAAACCGGGTGGAATGAGGACACGATCGATTACATGAATGACGCCGTTCTTTGCATTGATATCTGCTTTGATTACATTGATGCCATTAACCTTGACGCCGCCGCTGTGCTTATTTACTTGGACGGTGACGGAATTGCCTTCTACGGTGGCTACTTTGCCCGATCGTAGGTTCTTAGCTTTGAAATCACCAGACACGACGTGATAGGTCAATACTTTCTGAAGCAATTCGCGATTTTCGGGCTTCAGCAGCATTTCTAGCGTTCCCTTTGGCAATGCCTCGAAAGCCTTATTGGTTGGGGCAAATAAGGTGAATGGACCTTTTCCAGAGAGCGTTTCGGCAAGTCCCGCTGCTTGTACGGCGGTAACTAAGGTCGAGAATGATGGATTACCGACTGCGATGTCAACAATGGTTCCTCCTTGAGTGGGCTTTGCGGCCAGAGCGGAGGAGGCGACTTTCGTTGCGGCATCAGGGCAGTCTTTGGCTTGGGCGGCTAGGCCAACGGTCATAGAAAGCATCGCTGCTAGGCCGATCGTGCGAACTGTTTTGGTCAAAGAAGTGAGTTGCATGGTTGTTAAGATTTCTAGAAGTGTGAGTGGGTAAGGAGTTGACAGCCTGTAAGATACTTTACATTACTTAATGGTAGATGTGGGAACCCAGCTTTGAATTGGGTTCTTAATGAGTCTACGAAGTGAGATGGCAATTGGATGAGTCTTTCTTTGACTTGGGCGACTATTTGAATGACTATTTGAATAAAGTCGTTCCTGTTTTGTCTGCGCGTAGCCTTTTGTCGAGATCGGGGCGTGTGCCAGTATCGATCGTCAGGGTTTGGTACATGTCAGGTCTAAAGAGGCTGCCGGCTGAACAGCCCACATCTGCGGTTACTCTATCTCGTTCCGCTTGTCGCTCCTGGGGTGTCATTAGGGCTGCAAGGTCCGCGAGAAATTCATAGCTCTATATTTTGGAGAGGCAGTAAGACGCTTTTGCTGTTCTAATAAAGATTGTACATGTATCCAGGATTGTTGAAAAACGCAGTGGTGCAAGCGGCTCCTGCATGTTGAGAGATGAGATTTGTGTTTAAACAATGCGATCGATCGCCATATAAATTAAGAGACCGATCGCACCCGTTTTGTTCCCTATAAACCAGGTGGTAGAAGCACTTTGTCGATTACATGAATGACTCCATTCTTGGCATCAATATCCGCCTTCACAACGCTGGCATTATTAACGTTGACTTTCGAACCTTGCACTTCTACGGTGACGGAACTGCCTGCGACGGTTGCCACTTTGCCCGATTTCAAATCTTTCGCCATTAAGTCGCCAGACACAACGTGGTAGGTCAACACCTTGCGAAGTGAATCACGATTTTCGGGTTTTAGCAATTTCTCTAGCGTTCCTTTTGGCAATGCAGCAAAGGCTTCATTGGTGGGTGCAAAGAGGGTGAATGGTCCTTTGCCTGAGAGGGTTTCGGTGAGTCCGGCGGCTTTTACGGCGGTGACTAAGGTGGAGAATGAAGGATTGCCAACTGCAACGTCAACGATCGTTCCTCCGGCTTGAGGGGTGGGACTTGCTGCTAGGGGAGTGGAAGCAGTTGGTGTTTTGTTAGTGTCTGTAGTGGCTTCTGGATTAGTACAAGCGGTGGCGGTAAGACCGACGACAATGGATAGCATTGTTAATAGACCGACCGATCGAACTGATTTAGACAAAAGAGGTAGTTTCATAGTAGTAGAAATCTCCAAAAGGATGAGGTAAATTAAGCGGAAATGTGTTGAAGGACAAAACTCATGTTTGTTCCTTAATTCAGTATACGAAGTGGAATTGCGATCGGATGAAATGATTTTGCTAAAAATATGATCCTCCCATTTCATAGGAGTTCCCGACCTTAGTAAAAGGACCGTCTTGAGTTCCGCAAATCTTATTGACACGTTTAAATGCGGCTTCATTCTGTTGATACTTCTGTCGTTGCGCAAGGTTCATAACCGCATAAAGCCGATTTTGTAGTTTTTTACTTTCTCTTTCTGATTCCTCAAATAATGCTTGATCAAAAACAAGCGTTGTTTCTGCAACAAATCTTCCGTACTGAGCATACTTCGCATTTAATGCAGGAATCTGTGCAGGTTTAGAATTCCCGGCTTTATTGGATAGCTCTTGTTCAAATGGGGTGAGATTTCTACCTGTCTGCTTTATAAAGAATCCTACGGGGGCATCGGGTTTAACGATTCTTTTAGCCTTAGCATTGAGACGGGGAACCACCTGAGCATCGTAATCTTTTGTGATTGCATCATAGGCCGCAAATTGGGTGCGCGTGAGGTTCACGCCGTCGAAGATTCCTCTGGGAGCTTTTTCAGATGCGATCGTGCAGGCATTTTGAGCTGAGGCGGGTTTCTGAAAACCTGTATTGATGACCGTAGCGATGAGAGCGATCGTGCTGACAGTTTTGATTGAAGGCATGAGTTTCATAACAGTAAAAACCTTTGAAAGAATGGGGTTAGTGGAGTGCGGTTAATCGTGAATTATTTAGCGGTTCGCTGCCGATCGATTTCAGCATAAACTTTACTCTGAGCGGCATTCACCTTTAAGAGTGTGGGATCTTTGGCGATCGATTCGCTGAGTTTTTGATTGCTAGAAACTAAACGTTCTAGTTCTTTTTGCTCTGTTGGATTTAAGGTTTTGTTATCATATCTCCGCTGAATGATTTCGTCATTTATCTGCATTTTGCCGAGAGCTTGCTTAACTTGATTAGAAAAAGGCAGTCGCGCTTCAAGCTGAAGATTGGCATTCCTTGCGGTTGCATTGTAAGCCTCGTCAGCCATTTGATTTGCCTGGGCATCACTCCCTCGATTCGCTTGCCATCGCTTCGTTTCTGCCTCAATAAAGTTCTGGGTTTGCAGTGTTGCTGCGAGTAGTTGATCGGATACACCATCGCGATCGACATCAATATCAAGATTGATAATATTGCTTTGATTGCTCGAATTGCTTCCTACGCCGCAGATTTTGTTGAGATTGGTTGTGGCTTTGCCCGGAAGCTGAATAAAACAGAAGGATTGATCTTGAGCTTGGGCTGATTTTACCAAACTCAATTCTGCGATCGTCATAGAAAGCATTGCCATCAGACCGATCGACTGAACTGATTTAGACAAGAGAGGTAGTTTCATTCTACAAAAGGGTTAGTTAGGGTCTTGATTAGGTTACGAAGTGAGATTGCGATCGGATGGATCGAGAGGTGGTGCGATCGTCACTGCGTCCATACCCTAAGCCCACTGGTCATATGACCTTCACCCCAAAACAGACTTGTTCCGGATTACAAAGCAAAAGCGATCGGGTGGGCGATCGTAGACTATCAGAGGTACGATCGACGACACCTCTTCCTCCAGCACATCCCTCAGAACCCTGAAAATTGTATTTGATGATTAATTACCAAAGTGTAATTACACCGCAGTACCGAAGACAATCTAATTCTGAACCTTATTAAATCCTTATTTCTTAGATGGCTTTGGTATTCAAACCAGCCAATATTCTCATTCAACCGAGGTCGAAGCAAATCAAACTCATTGACTTTAGTATCGCTTCTTTATTGCCCAAGGAAACCCAGGAAATTCAAACTACCAATATTCTGGAAGGAACTCTAGCTTATCTCGCTCCAGAGCAAGCTGGACGGATGAATCGGGGAGTTGATTACCGCACGGATTTCTATGCTTTGGGGGTCACGCTTTATGAACTGTTGACTAGGGCGTACCTGCAAAGTCTAGATATGGGCTTGAAGCGCTGCTAAAATGCCTTGCCAGATGCCTTGAGCATGCCCCACTTTGATATCGCACACACCAGATCTGAGGGCTATGGCGAGTTTGCAGATACGCCCTAGAAATCATACAAATTAATTTAAAGGGCCATTAATTAAACCATTAAAACCATACACTTGACGACTCCCACCATAGGCAATAAGCTGCACTGTCTTCTCATCCCCTGGTTCAAAGCGAATGGCCGTCCCCGCTGGAATATCTAATCGCATTCCTCTAGCTAGAGCACGATCGAACCTTAAAGCCCGATTCACCTCAAAAAAATGGAAATGGGATCCCACCTGAATGGGCCGATCGCCACTATTCGCCACCTGCAACGCCACCACCACAGCATCAGGATTTAAAACAATCTCTCCCGATTCAACTAATAACTCACCTGGAATCATGATGTTCACCTAAATAGTGGGAATAGATTTACGGACGAATGGGATCATGAACGGTTACTAATTTAGTCCCATCAGGAAACGTTGCTTCAACTTGAATATCCGGAATCATTTCAGGAATTCCCGGCATCACATCGCTACAGGTCAACAACGTCGTCCCGTAGGTCATCAGTTCTGCCACCGTCTGACCATCCCGAGCACCTTCGAGGACAGCAGCCGTGATATAGGCGATCGACTCAGGGTGATTGAGCTTCAGCCCTCTAGCTTTACGTCTTTCTGCCACAAGGGCCGCCGTAAAAATCAACAGTTTGTCCTTTTCTTGAGGCGTTAATTGCATGATGGAATCAGGAGATTAACAATTTTGAGAACATCTTACCAAGAAACTCCGATTCTTAGGGTTTTAAATTAAAGCTGCCAAACTCTGGGAATACAAGCCGATCGCTGCCGAGAATGCAGACGCAATAAACCCCAAATCTCCATAAACCAACGCTGCACAGCCGAACGATCGTCCCCGCGATACCGACAAACTAATCCCCCCGCAACAGCAGTCACCCCACAACTTCCCAAAGACTCCGGCAGAGATTCCAAAGCCCGAATCTTCGCCACCACCTCAGCGTCAATAGCTTCACCCAACCATATGAATAAGCCCAAAATCGGCTGCCCTGCTGTCGCCTGAAGACTCTTCCATTGATCGCCTGTGATTTGTTGGCGATCGATCCACAGAGGTTGCCCATTTTTCCAAACTTCCAGCGCCGTCTGCCAACAGCCCTGCGTAAAGCTTTCAGACCTCGCACTACGCCCAAGTCGCACAATGTCCCAAGCACAAAAGATGGCCCCATCCGCCAAATTAACCCGCAGATTTTGAGAATATAGCGCGCTGTTAAAAATAATCGTGTCCTGGGGCAACCATTCCAAATAAGCATCCCGATCGAGGTTAATCACAATTTGCTGTTGCGCAAAAGCGGCCATACTGCGATAAACTTTGGCAGAGGCGGCAGTGGTAATTAGGGCTTGGCTAGCAGGTTCTAGATTGATTTGGTAGGAGAGACGATGGCCCCCCACCATTCCCCCCGCACTGTGCAAAATCACCGTATGACAGAGATCTGTTTCTGGATAAAAAGGTCGCTGGATTTTCAGAGGCGCTTGGGCATAGCTTTTTTGAAGGATCGTTTTTTCGCCTTCCACCCGAAACTTCAAATCAATCTGACCTTGCCAAGTCGTCGTAGAACTCATAGATAATCCATCAATCTCACAGAACAAATCTCACAGAACAAAACCATCAGCGACGGCAGCCGTAATTCACATCAGCCCCGATCGTCTAACATTATAAGTAACTGTAATGGGAAATCATCATGGTTTCGATCGCCCCGCCCACTTTAAAACAACAGAATCTTCCAGATAGCCAACGGGTAATCCTCCATGGGGTTAGCTGGGCGACCTATGAATCGATGTTAATTGACCTAGGCGATCGCCGCTCCACTCGTCTTGCCTATGCAACTGGAAGCTTGGAAATTACGATGCCATCGAGACAACATGAAATCATCAATCGAGTTTTGGCAAGAATTGTCGTGACACTGACAGAGGAATTGGAGTTAGGGCTGGTGGATTTAGGATCGACCACATTTAATCGATCGGACTTAACCCAAGGCATTGAACCCGACTCCTGCTTTTACATCCAAAACGCCGCACAGATTCAAGGCATTAACCCCGTTTTGCCGATCGACCTTCCACCGGATCTAGCGATCGAAGTCGATATTACCTCCTCATCGGTTCAACGACTGCCCATTGATCAACATCTCGAAATCCCTGAAGTCTGGCGCTATACCCAGCAGGAATTTATTATGTTGCATCTTGAAGATGGCATTTATCAGTCACAGAATGCGAGTCATGCTTTTCCCATGCTCACGATCGAGCAACTCCTGACGTTTATTCAACAGCGCGAAACTCTAGACGACAATGGCGTTGCCCGAAATGTCCGCAAATGGATCCGAGATTGGATCGATCGTCAGTCAGCGATCGACTCACCTCAACAAACTTAGTACTGCTGATCCCGCAAACAATCTTCAACCTCTTCCAACGCCGCCAAACTTCCAATAGTCCAAGCCCGATCGATCGATCGATTCACCCACTCCACGATCGGCAACTGCGGAAAGATTTCACTGGTCTCCGACTGAATATAATGACCCGATTTCAGTAAATAAATTTTCAACCCACCATTGGCATAAATCCATACTTCCGGCACCGCAATCGACTGATAGGCTTCGATCGCCGTCAGCGAAGTCACATCGGTTTCAATCGCTAAATCCGGTGGTGGATCGCCCGCCTGAAGCTGTCGCTTTCCAATCATTTGCTCATAGTTTTTAATATAAAAACAAGCATCCGGTTCAATTCCCGCAATCCCCTGCTTCTTAAACGTCGTAGAACCAAAAGGCTGATACCGAATTCGCAAGATCCGCAAAATTGTTTTAACAATATCACTAATCAAATCCGTCGGCAGTTCATGATCAGGACGTGGCACCGTAATCTCCAAGGTATTCTGACTATAGGCAATCCGTGCAACTCGACGATCGCCCATCTCCTCCAAAATCACTTCAAACTCCTCCCACGTCACTGCCGGAATCGTCATCCGACTCCCCGGTTCTAGAGCCAGATCTCGAATGGGTTTACTAATCGGTGGACGAATGGGAAGCAAGGTCGTCATAGAATAAAACTTCAATTGCAGGCTTGATTGAATATCTTTGAATTTTGATCTTCAAATTTTATTGTAACCGATCGTTCCCCTCGTCTGGGCGACCTATGAATTAAGAGCTTGGAGTTCATTTCGGTGGAACGGCTGAAAGCGCCCTTCTGAACATAGGCAAGTCTTAGCAACCCATTCGAGTCGGGTTGCTAAGACTTGCCTACAATCATAGCAAGCCTCGTTTTTTCAACTTGGATATAGCATCTTCAGCAGCCTGCTTTTCAGCATCCTTTTTACTACGTCCTTTACCTTCGCCGTAGAGCTTATTATCTACATAAACCCTAGAAAAAAACTCTGGAGCATGATCGGCACCACCTGATTTTTCCGTGACATACTTCGGAGGAGCCTTTGCCCCATTCGCCTGCACGAGTTCCTGAAACTTATTTTTTGGGTCTATATTTGAACGAGTTGCCATGACACCTTCAGGCACAGAGTTAAATAGTTTCTCGACTAAAGGACGCAGTGCTTCAATGTCACCATTTTTATCCAAATAGTAAGCTCCAATAATTGCTTCAAAAGTGCTGCTAAGAAGATTGGGATTTTGATAACCACCTTCACGAATGGCACCTTGCCCTAGTCGCATCCTGAAATCTAATCCAACTTCAATAGCAAATCTAGCTAATTGTTTTTCGTCTACAAGGGCTGCTCGTCGTCGTGTCATTTCATCTTCTCCTGTTTTAGGATGAACTTGATAAAGATATTCAGCACTGATGAAGCTGAGAATTGCATCGCCTAGGAATTCTAATCGCTCATTATCTCCACCCTCGCCAGGATTTTCATTGATATATGAGCGATGAGTTAGAGCGCGGCGTAGAAACTTTTCATCATTAAATATCAAGAGTTCGTGCATTTTCCCTCACTTCATTAACTAAAGACTGATTTAGATACGAGCACCGTTGAGGTGGATAGAGGCTGTTCCCGCGAAGTCTGTTGCATGAAGAGCCTGCCAACCTTAAGTTTTCGAGGGAGTTTGAACCCCCTCGGCTTTTAGGTTTTAGATGTTCAAGATTCAGTTCTTCCTCAGGCAAGCAACGCCTGCACCACCAGCAACATGGGCCATACTCCTGAATAAGCAGAGCTTTTTTGGCCTGTTTTTGCTTAGAGTTCATATTGTTTCCTTGGCTATTTGTTTGATAGCATCGGAATATCTGAGAGATTAGCAAGCTTCCAACTCATTAGAAAGCTTGCCGACCTATAACCTTCTGGTAAACGTCTCAAGCGCACTATCTCTAAGCTTCACATCAGCGCATACCTAGTATGCTGAACCAACATTTACCTGAAATCAAACTCTCTAACTCATGCAAGTGCTGAACCAATATATTGGGTATGCACTGATGCAAAGCCTAAAGATAGTGCCCATGAGACGAACATCTAGGTGTTGATATTCATCTGCATGAGACAACTAAATCACAGCCTCCTCTAGATTGTCAAGACCAAAAATGCAAGATTATTTTCCTTGCAATGTTTTTCTCTTGAGTCCTCGCTGATAAATCAGAGGGCTAGAACCTGACACCCTTAACTAACTGCAAATTCTGTGTATTTCCGTGCATAAGGCGCATGATAGGCAACCACGATCGCCTGGGGAGAGATCCCAAGATCAATGAGTTCATTGGCGATCGAGTATTCTGTCCCATCATATTGAATCCAGATTTTGTTGTCTTTAATGTCCACATGAATTAAACAACCATAAATCCGGCTTCCATCCTCCCACCCGACGCTCATAACTTGATAATGATCATTAACCGTATCAAAAACCGTATAGGTCTCGACCCCTTCTACTTTGGGATCTAGCTGACAATGATAGTCTAGGATTTTTTGAATGTGTTGACGATAAAGCGTTAGTTGATCCATTGCACAATCTCCTGGTTCTCAATGTGAAAAACAATGAGTTTAAGCTGATACTCCGCCATGCTCAGTTGAGCAAATTCTTCAGTAAAGAAACTTTGATAGATTTCTCTAGATATCGCTAGAAAAAGCTGTCGATCGGGTTGTTTCAGTGCAAGACGGTAGAATTAAGATTCTGTGCTAGTTTTATTCTGAAATCATACCTCCTCACTGTGAATTACAGCCCGTCCTAAAGATTTTAAAACTTGAAGTAGCACTTCCATATCTGCTTGATTCCTAAGGGAAAAATCATTCGATTCTGCATACTCCCGACCCAACAACTTCAACAATCGAAAGTTAATTCCATTCGTAATTAATCCAAAGGTCGGAAGCGTCATCGGATTCGCTGACACATAAGTCAGTGCTTGGGGTCGCGCCACTTCCAAGGAAAATGTATTGCGCTTCGACTCCACCACCATCACCCAAAACTGTCGATGCAAAACCAACACATCGATCAACCCACGGTAAAAATGTCCATCGTCCCTTGCCTGGACCTTAATACTTTTCTGGGCCACGATCCGAAACGGGGATCTATAAAATCCTGCTAGCGCCAACAGAGGAGATAAAACCACCATCTTCACTGCACTCTCATGCATTACATCTTCGCTCTGATGCAGATAGTCCATTTGAATCTCTCGAAGCCGCTCCCGCTCCATCGCACTGACCGCCGGAAACTCAACCTGCCATTCCAAGAAGAACTCAGCATCCTGCGAAGGTTTGAGATGAAACTGCTCATGCACATCCCTCAAGACCAAATCCTTAATTCGAGTTGCGGTCATATAGCCCCCTTAAGATATTAAATCTAGTCTTGTAGCTCTATGATATTCCCTAGCCTATATGCTTCGGTCGCTCCTATGCTAGCCAAACGAATTGTTCCTTGCCTCGATGTCAAAGCAGGTCGCGTCGTCAAAGGCGTGAACTTCATCGAGCTGCGCGATGCGGGCGATCCCGTGGAAATGGCCCAAGTCTACAACCAAGCCGGAGCCGACGAACTTGTCTTCCTCGACATCACCGCCAGCCACGAAGACCGGGATGTCATCTTCGATGTCGTCTACCGCACCGCAGAGCAAGTTTTTATCCCCCTCACGGTCGGCGGCGGCGTTAACAATACCGACGTGATCAAAAAACTCCTGCGGGCTGGGGCCGATAAGGTCAGCATTAATTCCGCCGCAGTCAAAGATCCTGATTTTATTAACAAAGCCGCTCGGCAGTTCGGGGATCAGTGCATTGTGGTGGCGATCGACGCGAAACGTAGACAGGGCAACGATCGGCCCGGTTGGGACGTATACGTCAGAGGCGGACGGGAAAACACGGGGATCGATGCTGTTGATTGGGCCAAAAACATGGTCTCGCGCGGCGCAGGCGAACTCCTCGTCACCAGTATGGACTCCGATGGAACTAAGGCGGGCTATGACTTAGCGCTAACCCGAAGCCTTTCAGACGCTGTTAATGTCCCAGTTATTGCATCCGGCGGGGCAGGCAATTGTGACCACCTTTACGATGCCTTGACCGACGGGGGAGCCGAAGCTGCACTGCTCGCATCGCTGCTTCATTACGGAGAGTTAACGGTCTCTCAGATAAAGACATT
>JANMIS010000877.1:0-1056 GCA_031375925.1 Synechococcales cyanobacterium OTE_70_concoct_197_sub | reverse complement strand
ACCAGCTCAACAACTCCATCTTGTTCCCAAATAATTGACTTTTCCATTGCACCAAGTTCTGCAAATGCTTTAGCAGCTTTCAGTACTGAATTTATACCAACACATAACTTGGCAGGATAAGCACCTTCCTGCCCTCCAACTGTCAAATTCTCGTCTACATCTGGCCTCGACGGCTCAACAACGTAATGGAATCGCTCATTATCGAAAGTCAAATACACTACGTACTTTCCTCTGCCACCACCAACAGCCATATGGATTTCGTCATCTGCTTCTAATGTAACTAAAGTTTTGTGATGCCCGTCTAGTTGACTGATTGCTGATTCAATTTCTGTCCATGCCTTAACAGTCTGCACAGAACCTTTATTCTGATTTCCTTGCCAATCTTCAACTGATAATTTTGAAATGAACATCACAACCTCACTTTAATTTGATAATTTCACAACCACTAGGGCTAATCACTTCCAATTCTTCGAGGTCAAGCTGTTTAGCCATCCCTTTGACCCCACCGTTTTGCCCACAAGCTCGGCAGAGATCTCGATCGACGATTAAACGTGCTCGGCCTCCTCTGACTCCTGCATCATATGCTTGCTGTAGGGCATCAGCCTCGGCATGGGTACGACTAATCGGGTTTACTCGTAATACGTCTACGATTCGGATTGCTACCGGAGCTAATGCCAAAAAAGCCGTTTTCTCCAATCTCTAATTTTGCCACCGTAGCACGATCGCTCTCACTCCCAGCGATCGGTAGACCTAATTGCAACCTACAATCTGCTAATTCTTGAAAAACATCGCTCAACCCTGAACCTCCTGCCACACTTTTGATCCTTGCTAATTTGCTAAGGCTATCAGGTTATCGCTTCGCTTTTCTATGACTCCTTGATGCGATCGACGGTTCCGCTTTCGGTGTCGCGCCGGGTGTGGAGCATTTATAATCGATCGCGAAAGAGCGGTTTGTGAGCGTGAGGTAGCGATCGGGCTGAGTCCTTCTTCTTGAGGAGAGGGACTTTGGATGGGGTGGGGCGATCGGATCAAATGATAGAGAGAAAGATAACGACC
>JANMIS010000850.1:0-4959 GCA_031375925.1 Synechococcales cyanobacterium OTE_70_concoct_197_sub | reverse complement strand
TGCAAGAATCCTCAAAAACTATAGCGCAATCGTCCTTTTCATTCTCAACTCCCGACTTTCGATTCAATTCTTTAATTTCACCTTCAAACCGATCGAACCGCTGATTGACAATATTTCCCAATGCATCAATCTCATCATAGACCCGATCGATCGGCCATAGATTGGAGAATCCGATCGTTCATGAGAGCAATGCGATCGACCAGCCCACTTGATATACTGGAACGGTCACCGTCACCCGAGAGTCTTCGCATCCATGCAAACCTCCCCCACCACGATCGTCCTTGAGATCAGCCATCCTCAAAAACAAACCCTCGATCGTCTCGCCGCAGACCGAGGCTTAGAACTCAGCGAATACTTGCTCGAAATCGCCCTGCAAGCCAGTACAGCCCCAGAACGCATCAATCTCTCCCATACTGACTGGCAAACCCTAACCAGTATGCTCACCACACCAGCCGCCCCTAACACCGCCCTCCAAGCTGCAATCGGTGACTACCGGATTAAGTACGGAGTCTAGGAGCGTGAATTTAACCTTCCGTCCCCTCGACAACAGCGTAAAACGAGATCGCTTCGACTGTGGCATTCCCGAACTCAACGACTATCTCCAAAAATACGCCCGTCAAAATCAAACGAAAGGAATCGCTAAAACGATCGTCGCCCTAACCGAAAATAACGAAACTCCGATCGCAGGATACTACGCTATCAGCATGGCAGAACTACAAAACGAATTACTTCCCGAGAGCGATCGTAAAAAACTTCCCCGATATCCCATCCCTGCCATCAGACTCGCAAAGCTTGCTGTTGACCAAGCGTTACAAGGACAAGGAATCGGCAAAGAACTGCTTATTCATGCGCTCCACCGCGCCGTAAAGCTTTCCCAAGAAATCGGAGTCTTCGCCGTCGTTGTCGATGCAACGAACGAACCTGCAAAAGCGTTTTATCTAAAATATGGATTTATAGCGTTACCAGAACAACCCCTCACCCTTTTTCTTCCGATCGCCACAATCGAAAAAATGTTCAGGTAATTTCACCTTCAAACCGATCGAACCGCTGATTGACAACATTTTCCAATGCATCAATTTCATCATAGACGCGATCGATCGTCATACATTGACGAACCCGATGAACCCGATCGTCCACAGGAGCAAGTGCGTTGGCAAAGCCTCCCGGAACGGGAATCGGCTCAACGGCAATTGGGTGGGAAGAGAGTCTTTCTATCAGATCCCTAAATTTTCATTTGCTAACCACTTACGAACCCAGGCTAGGTCTGCTTCAGGCAAAGCAGATATCGGGGCTTGAGAATAATCAATCACAAATCCATAGCCCGACCTGTCGTAAATGCCATCTAACATCACTTTCAAATCAATCCCCGGCGCTGCATAAGCTGAAAACTTCATCTATATTGCTTGGCTGGATCCCAGGCCTTTGATTTTCAATGCTTTTTTCCACATTGAGTCTTGTATTTGGGAACTTAACGATCTGAAAAGCCTTCTACGAGGAGAACGGCAGAGAGATCACACAGACCTCGGGTTCATATCACTGCCACAACCCAAAAAGCATAGAAAAATGCATAAATTCCAAAATAATTCGGATTTATCACAGACAAGTTAGAAGACTATAAAGAACCGCGCCGCCCTCAGGAGACCCTAGTATGACATCCAAACTCACCACCCTATTTACCAGCGCCCTTGCCCTGCTCAGCATCCAAGCCTTTTTGTCTACTAGCGGACCCACAGCATTGCAAGTTGCCCTCGCTGGGAGCAGCATCAAATATCAGCCCCCCGGACGCTCCACCCCTCAGCGCACCGAAGGCAGCGGAACCCGCAGTGCCGATGGCGTCTCTTGCTCGGGTCAAACCGAAAAACTCTTCATCGCCGCCCTTTCCCCCACCACCCACATCGGCCAAACCAGCAGCGCCCGCCCCACCCTTTACGCCTACTTTTCTGGCACCCAGAGTTTAGAAGTGCGCCTTCGTGAAGTGGGTCAAGGCTCCGCCCTCTGGTCTCAAACGATTCAACCTAAAAAAACGGGCCTACAAGCGATCGTCTATCCCATCAACCAACCCGAACTAGCCCTAGGCAAAAAATACGAATGGTCCGCCGCCATCCTCTGCAACCCCAAAACCTTTGAACGCATTAGCAGCCCTTCCGCAGGCATCACTCGCGTGGCAGAACCCAAAAACCTACAGGAAAACCTGACTAAAGCCCGCACGACCCCCGATCGTGCCCAAGTCTATGCCGAAGCTTCCCTTTGGTACGAAGCCCTAGACACCCTTGCCACCGCTAAAGTCCTCAATCCTAAGGACACGGCGGTTCAAACTGAGCTAATTAATTTACTAGAGCAAGTCGGCCTGAAAAAAACAGCCGATCGGGAGCGCAACGCCGCCACCCCGCCCCAGAGCAAAGCCTCAAAGTCCCCTACTTATAAATGCCAAGGTGCCACAGGATCAGCCTATGGCGATGCTTCCCGAAGCGATCGAACCCGTTGCCCGTCCTAATCTGTCGGGTGAAGCTGAGAAGTTGCCTACGATCGCTCTAGGGTTATTGCCACCGCCTCTGCCACCCTTATTCCATCAATCCCCGCCGACAAAATCCCCCCCGCATAGCCCGCTCCTTCTCCCGCCGGAAAAAGCCCCCGCGTATTCAAACTCTGAAACAACTCATCCCTCGCGATCCGAATCGGCGAAGAAGTCCTCGTTTCAACCCCTGTCAACACCGCATCATCCATCGCAAACCCTCGAATCTGTTTCTCAAACGCCGGAATCGCCTCCCTCAAAGCTTCAACTGCAAACTCCGGCAAACACTCACTCAAGTCGCTCCACTTAATCCCCGGCTTATAGCTCGGCACCACCGTCCCTACTCCCACCGAAGCTCGCCCCGCCAAAAAATCTCCCACTAACTGCCCTGGCGCTTCATAGTTTCCACCCCCAAGCTCAAAAGCCCGCACCTCTAATTCCCGCTGCAAGGCCATCCCAGCCAGAGGTCCCCCCGGATAATCCTCCGGTGTAATGCCCACCACGATCGCACTATTGGCATTTGACTCATCGCGGGCATACTCACTCATTCCATTTGTCACTAAACGCCCTGGCTCAGAGGCCGCCGCCACCACCTTCCCCCCCGGGCACATGCAAAAACTATAGACCGCCCGCCCATTCGCACAGTGATGCACCAGTTTATAGTCCGCTGCCCCCAACAGTTCGTGGCCCGCCTGATCTCCAAACCGACAACCATCAATCAGCGCCTGCGGATGCTCTACTCGAAACCCAACCGCAAAGGGTTTTGGCTCAATAAACACGCCCCGATCGCACAACATTTCAAAGGTATCCCGCGCACTATGGCCCACCGCCAACACCACACACCGCGCCGCCAAAAACTCACCCCCCGCCAACATCACCCCCCGCATCTGACCCTGGCCTTCAGCATTTCGATCGATCGCCACATCCACCACCCGCGACTCAAATCTTACCTCGCCGCCTAAGCGCACAATCTCCTCCCGCATCCGCTGGACAATTTTCACCAACCGATAGGTGCCAATGTGCGGCTTGTTGATATACAAAATTTCCTCACTCGCCCCCGCCGCAACCAACTCCTCCAACACCTTCCGCCCATAGTGCTGTGGATCTCCCACTCGGCTATAGAGCTTGCCATCCGAAAACGTTCCTGCCCCGCCCTCACCAAACTGTGCGTTTGACTCTGGATTCAGCCGTCCCTTCACCCAAAAGCCAAACGTATCCACACTCCGATCGCGCACCGCCTTCCCACGCTCCAGCACAATAGGCCGCAACCCCATCTGCGCCAACAACAACGCCGCAAACATCCCACAGGGACCCATCCCAATCACCACAGGCCGTTCCTGAATAGGAGAACTCAAGCTCACCACGGGCTTGTACCGCATATCCGGCGCTTCAAAAACCTGAGCGTTCTTCTTAAACCGTTTCAGCAGCGCCTTCTCACCCCTCACCTCCACATCCACCACATAAACGAGTAAAATAGCGCCCCGCTTCCGCGCATCATAACTCCGCTTAAAAATCTGCATTCCCAGCAAATCCCCATCCCCAATCTGCAACCGCAGCAAAATCGCCGATCGCAGATCCCCCTCAGCATGATCCAATGGCAACTTAATCTCAGTCAATCGCAACATAGCCCTAAACCCCAACCGTCTCCAACATCAACTTCGATCGCTTCAACACCTCGGGAATCTCGATCGGATATTTCCCATCAAAACAAGCCGAACAAAAATGCCCCGTATCCTGATGCGTTGTCTCCAACATCCCCATCAGAGACAAATACCCCAACGAATCCGCTCCAATCTTCTCCGCAATCTCCGCCACCGTCTTCGTCGCCCCAATCAACTGGTCCTGGCTATCCGTATCAATCCCATAAAAACAAGGATGGGTCACCGGAGGCGAAGAAATCCGCATATGCACCTCCGTCGCCCCCGCATCCCTGAGTGCCTTCACAATTTTCCGGCTCGTCGTCCCCCGCACAATAGAATCATCCACAATGATCACGCGCTTCCCCTTCAATACATCCTTCAGAGGGTTTAACTTCATCCTGATTCCCGCCTCCCGCATCGACTGCGTGGGTTGAATAAACGTCCGTCCCACATAGCGATTCTTAATCAACCCCTCCGCATAGGGAATCCCTGACTCCTGCGAAAACCCGATCGCCGCAGGCACCCCCGAATCCGGCACCGCAATCACAATATCCGCATCCACTGTGGACTCCTTCGCTAGCTGCCGCCCAATCCGCATCCGATAGGTGTACAACGTCTCATCATTCATCACGCTATCTGGACGCGCAAAATAAATCATCTCAAAAATGCACAACTTCCGATCGAGCACTGCCGTCCATCTGAGTGACGTAATCCCCTCCGCCGTGATGCACACCAGTTCACCTGGCTCCACCTCACGCACATAGCTCGCCCCAATAATATCTAACCCGCAAGTCTCCGATGCCAACA
>JANMIS010000831.1:0-3022 GCA_031375925.1 Synechococcales cyanobacterium OTE_70_concoct_197_sub | reverse complement strand
CCCCGCCTCTGGAAACCCCCGTGACAGACCATACCCTCGACGATCAAAGTATTCTCATTACTGGCGGGACCGGATCCTTCGGTAAGGCCTGCGTTCGCGCCATCCTCGATCGATATAACCCCAAGAAAGTTATCATCTATTCTCGGGATGAACTGAAGCAATATGAAATGGCACAGGAATTCACCGATCCGGCCATGCGCTTTTTTATTGGTGATGTCCGCGATGCCGATCGGCTAAAACTCGCCATGCGCGGCGTTGATTATGTCATTCACGCTGCTGCCCTAAAACATGTGCCCGCAGCAGAATATAACCCGATGGAGTGCATCAAAACCAACATCAACGGCGGTAACAACGTCATCGACGCTGCGCTCGATGCAAACGTCAAAAAAGTCGTCGCCCTCTCCACCGACAAAGCCGCCAACCCCATCAACCTCTACGGTGCCACCAAACTTGCCTCTGACAAACTCTTCGTCGCCGCCAACAACATCGCAGGCGATCGGCCTACCCGTTTCTCAGTTGTCCGCTATGGTAATGTTGTTGGGTCTCGTGGTTCCGTTGTGCCGTTTTTTCAAAAACTTGTCCGTGAGGGTGCAACTGAAATTCCCGTCACAGATGCCCGCATGACTCGGTTTTGGATTACGCTTGCCCAGGGTGTTGATTTGGTTTTAAAGAGCTTTGAGCGAATGCAAGGCGGTGAAATATATGTGCCAAAGATTCCTTCCATGCGCATGACGGAGCTAGCTGAAGCGATCGCTCCTGGCATTCCGCACAAAATCGTCGGTATTCGCCCTGGTGAAAAGCTGCATGAAATGATGTGCCCCGCCGATGACTACCATTTGACGTTAGAGTTTTATGACCACTATGTCATTTCACCATCGATTAGTTTTTCAACCCATCAAGACTTCACTGTGAATGCACTTGGAGAAACTGGAACGCCTGTGCCAGAGGGGTTCCAATACAGTTCCGATCGCAACACTGAATGGATTACGGCGGAACAACTGTTGCAATTGTTATAGGAATGGATGCTATGAGACAATACATTCCCTACGGTCGGCAAAACATTACTGAAAACGACATTGCAGCAGTCGTTGAGGTGTTGCGATCGGATTGGCTCACCCAAGGACCGACGATTGCACGATTTGAACAAGCTATTGCTAATTACTGCGGGGTTAAATACGCCGTTGCGGTTTCTAATGCTACGGCTGCACTGCATTTGGCCTGTCTCGCAATCGGCTTAGGTCCAGGCGATCGTTTGTGGACTTCCCCTAATACCTTCGTCGCTTCTGCGAATTGTGCGCGGTATTGTGGCGCAGACGTTGACTTTGTAGATATCGATTCGCAGACATACAATCTAAGTGTTGCAGAACTCGATCGTAAACTGACTGCCGCTGCGAGATCTGGAACATTGCCAAAGGTGATTCTCCCGGTCCATTTTGCGGGTCAATCCTGTGACATGGAGACGATTGCAGCTCTGGCGAAAAAATACGGAATTCAAATTATTGAAGATGCGAGTCATGCCTTAGGTGGATGCTATCAGAATCAAAAAATTGGGTCCTGTGAATTTTCTGAAATGGCAGTCTTCAGTTTCCATCCGGTGAAAATGATCACCACGGGCGAAGGTGGGATGATTGTCACGAATCGATCGGATTTGTATGAATGCTTGAAACAACTTCGATCACACGGAATTACGCAAGATCCAACGGTAATGATCGAGGCTTCTCCCGGTGCTTGGTATTACGAGCAGCAGAGTTTAGGTTTCAACTACCGACTAACAGACATTCAAGCTGCATTGGGGTTGAGTCAAATCCAAAGACTCGATCAATTTGTTTCTCGGCGGCAAGAGATTTTCGATCGTTATCAAAAAGCATTGCAAGACTTACCGCTGCAATGTCCGATCACGCAGACACAATCCAGTCATCATCTGTACGTCGTCCGGTTAAAATTAGAAAAAATCAGCCGATCGAAATCAGAGATTTTTTCCTGTCTTCGTGAGCAGGGGATTGGGACACAGGTTCATTATATTCCAGTCCATACACAACCTTATTATCGCCAAATTGGATTTAATTGGGGAGATTTTCCAGCATCAGAATCGTACTATCAAGAGGCAATTAGTTTGCCGATTCACTATGACTTGACAAATGAAGAACAAGGCCAAATTATTGAAATTCTTAGAGAGGTGATTGCATGAGTATTCATCTAATTGTCCAAGCCAGAATGAACTCTTCTCGACTTCCTGGAAAAGTTTTGAAAACTGTCTTAGGAAAAACATTATTAGAATATCAAATCGAACGTTTAAAACGAGTGAATAAAGCCGATAAGATCATTGTCGCAACAACCATTAATCCGATCGATGATGCGATCGTTGGCCTCTGCGATCGGCTCAATATTGCAACCTATCGTGGTTCAGAGTCTGACGTACTCAGTCGCTATGCGGTCGCTGCACAGAGGTTTGATTCACAAACGATCGTCCGGATTACCTCGGACTGTCCATTGATTGACCCAGATCTGATCAATCGAGCGATTGGGTTTTATGAAAATAATCATTTTGATTATGTATCAACCGATAAATCCGTCTATCCAAGAGGTATGGATGTCGAAATTTTCTCATGTCAAATGCTTAAAACTGCTCATGTTAATGCACAGACATCTGACGAGCATGAACATGTAACCCCTTACTTTTATCAGAATCCAGATTGGTTTTCGATTGGAACCTATGCTGAAGAGGTTCAGGCTACTCAGGCTAAGAACTACCGACTCACCGTTGATACTCCAGAAGACTTTCAGTTAATCCAGATTCTATTAGAAGACCTTTATCCTAAAAACTCTAAGTTCAGTCTAAATGACATTTTACAATGCCTAGCCGAACATCCTGAATGGAACAAATTCAATCAACATATTCAACAAAAATCACTTCAGGAGTGTGTGATATGAGCAACTGGACGATCGCGATTCGAGTGGATGCTTCGACAGAGATTGGCACAGGTCACATTATGCGGTGCCTAACGATCGCAGATGCCCTTCG
>JANMIS010000808.1:0-5487 GCA_031375925.1 Synechococcales cyanobacterium OTE_70_concoct_197_sub | reverse complement strand
AATAGCCACGGCGGCAAGTTCGGAGACAAGGGCGATTATCTACACACCTACGATCACATGGCCGGTCCATGTCAATACCACCAGCACTGTCCAACTCGATCAGTGCGAACCAGTGAAGAAGAGACGATTTCCACGTTACTTGCATAGGGAGAAAACCATGCTCACACGAACATTTTGCAGTGCCCTGTTGGCACTGATTACCTACTCGGCGATACCACAAAGCCCTTCGAAAGTCGATTTCGATTTGGGTGAAGAGGTTACAGCCGTTCACTCCGAATTGTCACAAGTTGTCGATCAGCTTAGCCGAGAAGAAAAGCTTCACTCCCTGGCTGATTCGCTTTCGGGCATACAGCAAAATCAAGACGCGATGATGACCACGCTCGACCAGGTTGTCGCAAGTCTTCGAAAGACTCAATCCGTCAAGTACATCACGAAGTCCGATCTGGATGATGCGATTGCGACCGCAAAAGAATCGGTCGAGAAAGTCAAGGCATCGACGTCATCCGGCTGCGATTGCGAATGCATGTCGAAGCTGGAAAGTCTCGAGGCGAGAATCGCAGCTTTGGAGGCCAAATGCTCGGTTTCGACCGGCTCGCAGTACTCCACGAAAAGCGGCGGTTCGACTGGATCGCTGAGCACATCGAGCCATACGTATTCGATGCAGACGACTCAATCGACTCCCATGTACACGCAAACGGTTGGAAATGGTGGTTGTACTGGAAGTCTTCAGCGAACCAGCTATTCCCAACAACCAACTTCAATCGACTTACCGAATCGAACTCGAACAGTAAAAGTTGTCGAGCCGATGACTCGCCGAAACGTCACGTTCGCCGAGGTTCCACAAACATCCGATGTAGGCTTGACGGTCCAAGCAGCTCCACAACAGTGCTATACCGACGAGAGCGGCAATCGTGTGTGTCCGCAAAGTGTATCTCAACCAGCTGCACAACAACGCTGGACGCTCGGTTCTCGACTCAGGGGGAGATAGCATGTATCGATTGATTGCGATCTTAGTTCTGGCTTGCCTGAGCGGCTGCCCTCGATGCAGTATCGCTCAAGACGTGTATTCGCAGCTGCCAGTGAATCAGCCTGGCTATGTTTGGGTTGAAGTTGCCATAGCAAGCTACGAGTATTCCCAGGTAGGAAACTCATCGTATACATCGACAACTCAGCAGTATGCAGTCAGCGAGGCCAATAGGCTCGCGTCTGGTGGGGTCGGTTACTATCGTCGAACTGGCGGTCACCCAGGTGGTAACATGCCTGGCGCTCGATTCACCGGAACGGGTTTCAGTTCGTCACCCAACAACATTCCGACATGCGAACCAAAAACGCGGATGACATTGATTGCCGATGCGGTCCAACGTGGAGTCGACGGGATGTATTACCGAGTGAGAGCATGGCGATAGGATGTTCAAGTACGTCTTAGCGGTTGTTATCTGTCTTCTGGCGATCGTAGTCATACTTCGAACGGTCGAGCGTATGCGAAGTGCACGATGGGACCGACGTGACGAAAAAAAGGAAGAACGACAACAAAATCGAGAGGAGCGAAAGCATGATCGATTTTGGAATCGCGATGAGAATGATCGCAATGAAAACGAAAGTAAACAAGACCACGATCGCCGAATTTTTTGGCGTCGACGAGAGGATTGATCATGTTTTGCCAAGTCGACGTTTCAACCGCCGCGGGAACAGCTAGCAGCATCCTTGCCGATCGATCCGATGCAATGGTAATCCTCGTTGGCCTAATCGGCTTAGTTGCATTTTGGCTCTGGAAGATCCATTTACCGCAAAAGCAGAGCGAACAAAAACTCCGTGAGGCTGACAAAGAGATTCATCAAGCAAACGCGAGCACGCTGGCCGAGCTTTCCAAAGTGACGACGGGTATCCATCAAACCACCCTCAGCAGTAATTCCACGCTGAAGGCAATGATTGAAGTAAAGGAAATCGAACTCGAGTGCATAAGCGATGTTGCGGCACATACCCAATGCGATGTCAGAGAAAAGATCTCGCTAGCCAGGGGTGTTATTCGCGCGGTTCGCGCGGGAGCGACCTCTGAATGATGTTATCAATTGCGTTGCAATGGTTAATTGGGACTAGTCTCGTTGCGGCATTTGTCGCGATCTCATCAACATTGGTGCGACACAAATGACCCAACACTACCAAGCCTACCACCCTGGCCTCAAGCGACTGAGCGGCACTGTCGAGCAGCAACGGGCTGCGCTCGATGCTATCTCAGCGGAGGACATGCAAGCCGCAAGTACGTGGGCCGACATTTACGAAACAACCACAGATCCACTCGTTGACGGCGTACCCTGGAATAGTAGCGGTTCGCTCGTTTTTTCAAATGGAGCAGCAATCCCGACTGGATCGCTTGCTGCATGGGGTTTTTACAAATGCACGACTCGCGAACTGTGTTGCCGAGTTCGCCGATCCAGTGACAACACAGAGTTGGATATTGGTTTTGTTGGCAAGTGGATTGATGCAGCTACCTTAATTAGTTTCGTTGGGGCCGGAAGTGGCTACGTAACGAAACTGTATGCTGACTTGTCGACTGGAGACTGGTCGCAATCAACCACCACCAAACAGCCATTGATTGTATCGTCTGGATCTCCAATTCTAACGCGATATGCAGCGGGCATCAGTTTCGATGGAGTTGACGACATTTTGTCGAGTCCGTCGCTTGCGCATGGCACTAAAGTAACTGCGATGATTTTTTTGCAGTCGATGACAAACATAAACACGATTGGTTTTTGCTCAGGCACAGCAATAAACGGTACGCAGGACAATTGGTACGGGCCATTGATTAATGGCACTGGTGACATTCGAGTTGGGACCGCAACAGTTGGTGTCAATTACGATCTGTACGATAAAGCCGTCACGCTTCCATCGGTTGTTGGTGGTCAGTTCGACATGACGTTAGCGTCGGGTTCGCAGGTTGTTCCTGTGTTGGGTTCGACGGCTAGTCAATCGGGTTGGACGCGGGCGTTTACTGGTTCAGGGTCAGGCTTTAGCACAGTTCAAACGAACATCGGTGGCGACACAAGAGCAGGCACTTTTGCGGCACTGCAAACGCGAGGTATGGTTGTCTATCCATCGATCCTTTCGGCTAGCAATATCGCAACAGTTGCGAAAGCTTTAGGACACTTTTCAAGCGGTATCGCAATTGGAGACAGCACAGTTGCGACCTACGCGGGTGGAACAGAGGTTGCTAACTATGTGTTGAGTGGAGCCGACCATTTCCGCACTCATGGCATTACCACAATCGCCGTTCCCGGCCACACAATCGCACAACAAAAAACCGTGTGGCAATCGACGACTGGACGAGACAAAGCCGATTGGGTGATTATCCAGGTAGGCCTAAACGACATGGACCCTTCCGTTTCGACGACGGCAGGCAAAATTGCAGAGTACCAAGACCTTGTAGATACGGTCAGATCAGACAATGCAACGTGCAAAATTATCGTCGCAACGATGACACCGGCCTACGAGCGATGGCCGGTAATAAGCTGGAACCAAGCACAAGCACAGGCTAGGTGGGTCGCGCTCAACGACGCAATCAAGGGACTTGGATCGACACCGATACTAAGAGTTGATGCACGAGTGTCTAGTCACACAACCTCACTGTCTTACAACGTTAGTGGCAATGCAGCGTTGGCACCAGCATACGACACAGGGGATAAGATCCACACTAACAACGCTGGCCGCACAATCAACGGTGCAGCATGGCGAGTTGCCTTGGCTAGTTTGAGTCTGACCTAGTTGCGGCTTATTAGACGGAAAGCAATTGCAGAAAAAAATGCCAACCCTCAGCATCACCAAAGCCCCGACCTACACCCTCTCGATCCAGCTCTACGCTCGGATCGGTGGGGCAGCCGTGGGCGGAGTTCGGCCACTGACTGAGATTGGTACCGGTGGTTTGTATCAATGCGAAGTCCCAACCGGTGACTACGATTGCCAGCTGCTCGGATTCAGTGTGCCAGACGGTCCGCGATTTCCAGTTCGAAACGGCGTTGCGTACGAGGGTATACCATGGTCGATTATCGATGCAACGATTACCACTCCGCCAACGATCGTGCCACCTATCGCTGATAGCGTGTGCCGCGTCCAGCTCCGAGCCAGGCGTGGAGCAATTGCAATCGAGGCACGCGTCATAGTCACATGCGGTTCCACCGGCAGATCCTCCGACTCGGCGTTTGCGGACGTTGCATTCGACGGCAAAACAGATGCCGGTGGTCTACTGCAGGTTGATCTACCGTGGTCAAGTCTCGCTGGTGTTGGCAAGTACCGATTCCGCCTGCTCGACATCGATACCGGCGACGTATTCCACGATCGAACTGTTACGGTGCCAAACCTCACCACGGCACTTTATGAGGCCCTGACATGATCGATTTCACAATCGACACCAGCCGCCTCGAGGCGAAACTACAAAACGCAACACGTGGTATTGCATCTGCGATCAATCGCGGCGTCTCGAATGGCGCTCAGGATCTCACAAAGCAAATTGACGACTTCATGTTCGTGCCACTCGCCTTTTCACCAGAGGTAACCGACAGCAGTAACGAAACGACCGCCACGATCGGCGTCAGTCTCAACCTTCCGCCAAAGGTTACCTTTCGTCGCACAAATTTCAATCGCTTCAATCGTTTCCGAAAACGCAAAACCGTCAAAGCTGGAAAGCGATCATGGAAAGAATACGTACGTGATCTTGGCCAAGGTGCCGGACGCGAAATGACTGACTCGGTTGAGCTCGCACTCCGGGAGGAACTTCGATGACTCTTCCGGTAATCGAACGCATCGCCGCCGAGATCCAGAAACGACTCAACCCAGTTTCTCCAGATCGAGCTAATGCCATCGGCCAAGCGACCATCTTGCGATCAGGCCGAACGCTGGAGTCAGCCGCCTCGGTCGTTATCCAACAGCAGCCAACCACGCCACTGCCAAGACTCGACTACCCAGGCAATCCACCGGCCAAGGCTTACCAAGCCACATTCAACATCCAATGCCAAATCGAAAACAAAACCACCGAGGCCGAATTTGCAAAGCAATGCAACTTGGTCGCTGCCGATGTCGTGAGACTCATCAGCAATCCCGCCGTGGATCCAGTCATGTGGTGGAACTTTGGCGCGCTCGCCATTGATGCAGTATTTGGCCAGGTGCGCGACCTAGTCACAGAGATCGGTGTCCATGGCGGTGTGATAGTACCGCTTATCGTCAAGTTCAGAGTTTCCGAAAACGACCATACCCAGGTGAGATAGAAAGTAAATCATGAGTGAAACACGAGTTCAAGAAGTTGTCGCAGCCAGGTTGACGGCCTTCAACGTAACAGAATGCGAAATCATCAGTGTTGTAGCAGATGACAAAGGAGCCTTTGACGTCCGGTTGGGCCTTTCCCCTGCGGTCGGAAAGAGACCTGGATCCATATCAACACAGGCTAACGCGTTGGCCGTGCAAGTTATATCGGCGCTGAACACGGCCACCGAGTCAGAC
>JANMIS010000755.1:0-1489 GCA_031375925.1 Synechococcales cyanobacterium OTE_70_concoct_197_sub | reverse complement strand
AAAAAATAACGTCATCAACAGTCCAAACACACCTAAAGTCCACAGCGACTCATACAAAAAAGTTGGGTGATAATAAGCCACAGATTCAAACCCCGGCATTCGTCTAGAGACTGGAATGAATAACTTCCAAGGCAAATCCGTCGGCGCTCCATAGGCTTCCGAATTGAAAAAGTTTCCCCATCGCCCGATCGCCTGCCCCAAAATCAACGACGGCGCAACCAAATCAGCTAACTGCCAAAACGAGGCTTTCTTCCATCTTACAAAGCCCCAAGCCGCAAACATTCCGCCCAAAATCGCCCCATGAATCGCAATTCCCCCTTCCCAAATGGCGACCATCTTCTCCGGATGGCCCACATAGTCTTGCCATTGAAACAGCACATAATAAAGCCGCGCACCAGGTAATGCCCCCAGCACCAACGCAAACGCCAAATCCCCCATCACCTCTGGGTCAATGTTTCGTCTTGGGGCTAGCGACATTGAGAGTTGGACTCCGATCAAAACCGCCGAAGCAATAAAAATGCCATACCAATACATCCGCAATGGGCCGAACTCCAGAGCGATCGGTCCCGGCGACGTAAATTCAAGGGCTGCCAAAAGAAAGTTCATGGGAACGCCAGCAAAATTCACTCCTCACAATACCGTGATTCGATGGCCTACAGTTGGTTTTCGAGCATTGGCAACTTCAGCACAAAACAACTGCCAGATCCCATTTCTGAGGTAAAACTCACCGTCCCACCATGTAGCTCCGCCAAGTGTTTTGTCAAAGCTAATCCCAGCCCTGTTCCTTGTCGCCGTCGCTCCATGGAGTGATCCACTTGCTGAAAAGGCTTAAAAATCAGGTGTTGCTTCTCCAATTCGATACCAATGCCATAATCCTGAACCTCAATCCAAATCTGCTGATTTCGCTGCTGCGATCGAACCTCAATGGTCCCGCCATCGGATGAAAACTTAATCGCATTCGACAGCAAATTCAAAACCATCTGCCGTACACGCACCTCGTCTGCCCAGAGAGACGCGATCGACGGCTCGAATTGAGTTCGGACAGAGATTTGTTTGAGCTGAGATTGTTGCTGGACGGATTCGATCGCCTCTTCACATAGCCGGATAACTGAGAGATCTGTATATTCCAAAGCCATCTGACCCGCTTCGATTTTTGACAGGTCGAGAATGTCGTTAATCAAAGCCAGTAAGTACTGCCCACTGCGATGAATCTGGCGGATATAAATAGATTGCTTCTCATTCAACTCCCCAAAAATCTGCTGCTTCAAAATTGACGAAAATCCCAAAATTGAAGTCAATGGCGTCCGTAATTCGTGGGACATGTTAGACAGAAAATCAGACATATGGCGGCCCGCTTGTTCAAGTTCAGCCGTCCGCTCGATCCATTCAGCCTGTTGCTGTTGCTGGGGCGTGAGGTCTTGAATGCGCCACAGCCAAAGTTCGGGGCTATTCTCTAAAGGGCAATTGCCTAAGTCCATGTGCCGCAGGG
>JANMIS010000708.1:0-3658 GCA_031375925.1 Synechococcales cyanobacterium OTE_70_concoct_197_sub | reverse complement strand
AACGGCATCGGCATCGGCAGTGCCTGAGACAGTGCATTCCCCAAGGTCGCCCCCATAAAAAATAACGGCGTTGCTTCTCCCCCTTTAAATCCTGATCCCACCGTCAAGGCCGTCAGTCCCAGTTTGGCAGCAAAATCCCAGACGGGTAATGGCGTTTGAAAAGCATCAATCAACGTGGGAATCCCCAGTCCCATGTATTTAGTCGTGTCGAACATGAATGAGATCGCCACCATGATTCCAGAAACGATCAAGCCTCCGATCGCAGGCCGCAAAACTGGATTAACAACCTTTGTTTTAAAGCCTTGACTGACGGCATGGGTCAATCTTATAAACAACATCGCGGTTAATCCAAAGACAACGCCCGCTAAGATTGCAGATAAAAATGTACTAAAAGTCAGTTCAAGACTCGCGACATGGGGATAAAGGGTGTGCTTCAGACCCAGCAAGATGGTGACCCGATCGCCCACAACTGCCGCAATCAGACAGGGAAACAGGGCTTGGGAATTGATGCTGCCAACAGACAACACCTCCAATCCAAACACCGTTCCCGCCAAAGGTGTCCCAAACACAGAACCAACCCCTGCACTCAAAGCAGCCGTTAACAGAATGCGCCGATCGCACGCTTTGAATTTGACAATACGGGTTAATTGATCCGCAAGAGAAGCTGAAATTTGTAACGCCGTCCCTTCGCGCCCCGCTGAGCCACCCAATAAATGAGTTAATGTCGTTCCAGCTAACACCATGGGAGCCATTCTGAGGGGAATAGTGCGATTAGGATTATGAATTTCTTCTAAGATTAAATGGTTTCCAGCTTCAACCTGCTGACCGTAGCGGTAATACATCCAGCCACTGAACAAACCACCGATCGGCAACACCAAAATTGGCAAGCCCTTCCAAGCCTCCCGCCAAGCCGTTGCCCAATTCAAAGCCGCTAATAATGCCGCAGAACCCATGCCCGCGAGGATGCCAATAGCAGAGGCGATCGTTAACCACTGTACAAATTTAACAATGGGATAAAACAACTTTTCCATGCCCATCAGTATCAAATAAATTCAAAGTCCCTCTCCTTAGGGAGAGGGATTTAGGGTGAGGGCTGACTTCCGCCGTAGACTACTAAGGCGATCGACTACTACCCTTCCACGCGAGAATCCGTCATCCCCATGATTTCGTAGCCCGCATCCACATACAGCACCTGACCCGTCATCCCGCTCGCCAAGTCACTCGCGAGGAAAGCCGCCGTATTTCCGACTTCCTTCTGGCTCACCGTGCGACGCAAGGGAGACGCTTCTTCCACATGCTTCATCATGTCGCGGATGCCACCGACTGCCGACGAAGCCAAGGTGCGGATGGGACCCGCTGAGATGGCATTCACCCGGACACCCTGAGCACCCATTTCGTAGGCAAGGTAACGCACATTCATCTCCAGCGCCGCCTTGGCAATGCCCATGACGTTATAGTTCGGGATAACTTTTACCCCACCGAGATAAGTCAAGGTAATAATGCTGCCACCTTCTGTAAAGAGTGGCTTCGCAGCACCCGCCATCAGGATCAGCGAGTAAGCACTGACATCCATCGCCAAGGCAAAGCCCGATCGCGACGTCGCACTAAAGTCACCTTTGAGGTCATCTTTACTCGCAAACGCCAAGCAATGAATCAGGATATCCAGCTTGCCCCATTTTTCCCCGACGGTTTTAAACGTCTCTTGGACCTGGGCATCATCCTGCACGTTGCAGGGTACGAATAGACTCGGGTTAAGGGATGCCGTCAGGTCTCGCACCTTACGCTCCATCTTGCCTGTCTCATCGGGCAGATAAGTCACGCCAATGTTGGCACCTGCCGCATGAAGCTGCTGAGCAATCCCCCATGCGATCGACTTATCGTTGGCAATACCCGTAACTAACGCATTCTTTCCAGCAAGATTTAACATAATCAAGTGATCAAAAGTTGGGGACTGCTCAAAGAGCATTTACGAGAATACTCAAAGATGGTCACAGGGGGAATAGCTCGAAGGGGCGGATCACACCCCGCACCCCCGCAAAAGCGGCTCCCATGTCCTTCAATTCAAAAAGAATCTTGTGATAACGTCTCAATAGCCTCGTAAATCGGTACAATATCCCCGAAATCTACTCTTTCTTTGGGTAGAGCTATAAATTCTATTTATCTATCGAAAGAGTGATTTTGATGGTTCTAACATAGGAGATCTGTCTTTTTCAAGTTCTGATTAAGCTCTGTTAATCCTGTAATAATGGCTACAAAACCCAAGCTTGTTCTACGATTAGTGTGAATAAGTCAGCGTTTGCAAACATGGTTCGCCATTACACAAATAGACCTCAACCTTTAAATTTTTCTATCTAATCTATCGAGATTAGGGTATAAAAAGTTCTAATCTTGAATCCCAGCCAGGATCCGCAACCATGCCAGTAATGACCGACAAGTCCACGCCCTCGATCGCCACCATGTTTCGCCAGATGGGCGGGAGTTCTTACCCGCTGGTGATTGAGTCCTTCGATCGCGGCAAAACAATTTTCTTTCCTGGGGATCCTGCGGAACGGGTCTACTTTTTGCAGAAAGGGGCCGTCAAGCTCTCCCGCGTCTACGAACAGGGTGAAGAAATTACCGTGGCTCTCCTGCGTGAAGGGAGCGTCTTCGGAGTCTTGTCGCTGATGACGGGTCAGAAAACCGATCGGTTTTACCATGCTGTTGCCTTTACCCCGGTCGAACTCCTCTCCGTCCCCATTGACCAAGTTGAAAAAGCCTTGAAGGAAAATTCACAACTCTCAATGTGGATGCTAAAGGGGCTTTCCACTCGTATTTTGCAGACGGAAATGATGATTGAGACCTTGGCGCACCGAGATATGGGATCTCGCCTCGTCAGCTTCCTACTCATCCTCTGTCGGGACTTCGGCGTCACGGGCAGCACGGGTGTGACCATTGACCTCAAATTGTCACACCAGGCGATCGCTGAAGCGATCGGTTCCACCCGCGTTACCGTCACGCGGCTCTTGGGCGACCTGCGCCAGGACAACATGATTTCTATCACTAAGAAGAAAATTACTGTTCACAATCCTGCCACCCTCAGTCAGCAATTTACGTAACGCTTTACCTAACGCTTCGCTGGGAATCTCGCTGAGAATTTCACTAAAATTCTTTGGAGCTAAAAGCTGTGTTTTATAGGGCGAATTAGCGTCTAAACTAGGAGATAGATAGCGCAGGCGAGAATGGCAGACGGTGGGTTCATCTTAATTTTGACGGTGTTGATCCTAGGGGGTGTTATTGCAACCCTAGGCGATCGAATTGGCACAAAAGTCGGCAAAGCTCGGCTTAGTCTTTTTAATCTACGGCCTAAAAAAACCGCTGTTTTGGTTACGGTGATTACAGGGGTGATGATTGCGGCTTCAACTTTGGGCGTATTGCTGCTGGCTAGTAGTGGGTTTCGGGACATGTTGTTGAAGTTTGACAGCATTCGATCGGACCTCAATCGCACTCAGAAAGACCTCAATACGGCCAAAACCGACATTGAAGCCCGCGCCAAGGAAAAAGAGACAATTGAATCAGAACTCGACAAAGCCCGTGCCCAGAGCCGTCAAGTTCAGACTACCCTCAATAAGATCAACGCATCCCTCAAAACCGCCGTCGAGCGCCAAAGGGAAACCGAAGG
>JANMIS010000685.1:0-9105 GCA_031375925.1 Synechococcales cyanobacterium OTE_70_concoct_197_sub | reverse complement strand
ACCGATGAGGAGTAAATTGCCAGCCAAATCCCACCATCGCAGCCAAAGCATTTCCTGATGTTGATAGATGCCTTGCCAAACGCCCAGTTCGACCTGCATGGGTTCGATCGGATAATGCCCACGATCGTTCGGCTCCATTTTTTGGTAGGTGACATCAACCAGATGGTACATTTCTAATTTTCCCGTCATAATTTCATAGATTCCATAGTAAGGAACCCGCATCACTCGCTCGTAAACCCAAAATTTCCCTTTGAATGGCGTCTGATCTCGTTCTTCTGCGCCAGTTCCAGAGGCAAACTCCAAAACAACGGTCGGTGTAATGAGTTCTCGCCACAGCACATAGGATCGGCGATAGCGACCCTCTAACTGCGGTGGAACTCCACCAACATAAAACCAATCCGGGGCTTCTGCGCCTTTTTCAGGCGGTTCTGTTTCCCGCCAGTAAATCCCAGAATCTTGTCCAATGCAATACTGACCATCAGGATGAATCCGATCGAGGGTTGGCCCGATGGAGTCTGTGAGCAAAAGACTTTGGGGATGCTCTTGAAAATTTTTCACGAAAGTACCGTCGGACTCAGGAAGCTGGGTGTGGTCTGGGAAAGCGGGCGGAATCTCGATCGGAGTAAAGCTCTGGTTCATAACAATCGCCTAGACAGCAAATTTAGCGAGAGAATTTGAGAGGTGCAATCAACTTTGTGGCTATTTTAACGCTTTCTTCGAGGAGATCGGGATGTCGTTCCAATCGCTTATCCGATCGCAGTTCTAGCTCTGTTAGTACCGATTGCAATTGCGATCGGGCATAGCTTCCGTAGGCGATTCCGGCAAGATGTTGCGTGTGAGGTCTTGCTGGAAAGAGTCCCAATTGCGTCAGTTTCGTTACGGTGTGATCATTAGTTCCACCCGCAAGCTGCACAAATCCCGGCAATCCCAATGCTAAAACCTTTTGCCCAAGTTTGATGCAAGCCCGAGTCGCTCCGTCGCCAATATCGCCGCTCATGGGTCGTCCATCGGTCTGCCAAATGAAAGCGCAGGGCAATTGTGATGGCGAGATAATGCGATTTAAATCCTGCAAATATTCGACCATACCGGGGCCATCGGGACAGCTTACGGCAATTAATTTGAGTTGGTGAAAATGGGGTTTTAGAGTTTGCCAAAGGTTTGAAAATTCTGCCGATCGTCCAATTTGGGTATGAATTTCGATCGCATCAATTCCCAAATTTAAAACCATTGGTACAATGAATTCTGGCCTGTAGATATAAGATCTAGCTTGAATATTTTGAATGGGACAAATCGGCAAACAGCGTCCACAGCCGTAGCAAAGTTCATTCATAACACCAGAGAATTCTAGTTCAAACTGAATTGCATTTGTTGGACATACTTTTTCACAGGGCCGATTGCAGTCACTCGGACAATGATTTGGATCAAATTCAGCCTTGCGAAAATGCGGATCTTCACCATCGTTGAGGCTGACCATGAGCCAGGGATTTACATGGGGATATTGAACTTGAATGGATGCGATCGCGTCTTTGACTGCGATGATAATGGCAGGATCGGCAGCCAAATCAATACAGTCCGCACCTGCGATCGTATAGGCAATGGCACAGCTCCGAATGGTAGGAATATGCTGTGAGCTGGCTCCACAGATCAGTTTGAACCAGTTGCCATTTTGGAGCGATCGGAGTGGATTGGTAGGAGCGCTGGTCATAGACTGTGGTTCACTCTTTCTTTATTTTCCCCAATTGCGACATTCTTTTGTTTTATTGATGTGTTTTTTAGAAACTGGATCATTATAAGAATGCCACTAGAACAGATTTTCTGAACGACCGATTGTTTCGGCTACCAGCGCTTGGCATTGTTTTTTTAATCCATGATTCAGTTATTTTATCTCAGGTTATGACTAATTTTGGCTCATCTGGGGCAACGATCAACGAATTCCTTGTCGCGCATGAACCGCAATCATCTGCGTCCTAGGCCCAAAGATCGGATCCAGGGATGCCTCATTACCCATAAGAAGCGCTTCATGTTGCTGGCAGCAGAGTCGAAAATGAGAGTCTGTCAGGATTATAGAGTGAGCGTTTTACCAGGGAATCGCCCTGTGATGTCCTGTAAACAATCTTGACGATGAAAAACTTTTGCTAATTTTAAAAGAAAATTCGGAGAAATTTACCCCAGAGTGGAGAAACCTTGTTTTAATGGAGAACGTCTGTTGAAATAGATTTCAGCCGAAATAGATTGCAGTTGAGGCAGACTGTAGTTGAAATACATTCTAGTCTCCGATCGTCCTACCTACTGGAACCTCCCCACCCATGAGCAACCTTGACAAGCCCAATGCCGCTTACAATCCCCAATCGCGGGACGAAAATCCTTGGCTAGAAGGGCTAAAGACGATCGGACTCAGCGCTATTTTGGCGGTGGGGATTCGTCAGTTCGTCGCAGAAGCGCGCTATATTCCGTCAGAATCCATGTTGCCCACCTTAAAGGTGAACGATCGGCTGATTGTCGATAAAGTCAGCTATCACTTAAATAAACCTCAGCGCGGCGACATCGTGGTGTTCAACCCCACAAAAGCGCTAGAGGATCAAAATTTCCACGACGCCTTTATTAAGCGGGTGATAGGCCTACCGGGCGATCGGATTGCGGTGCGCGGCGGTCGGGTATTTGTGAATGATCAGCCTTTGAGAGAGAACTATATTCAAGAGCGTCCCCAGTATGAGCTAGAAACCGTGACCGTGCCTAATGACAGCTACATGGTGCTAGGAGACAATCGCAATAACAGCTACGACAGTCACTACTGGGGATTTGTGCCCAAGGAGAAAATCATCGGGCGGGCAGTGGTGCGGTTCTGGCCCTTCGATCGATTAGGGGGTATTGAGGGCAATCCACAGGCTCCAGAACTCCCAGAAACCAAAACCCCCACGCCCGCTGAATTGCCATCAGGTCCTTCCCCTGCCGAAACTTCACCCTCCCCAACGCCGTAGATCCCAACGCCGTAGATTGAGTCAATTTGGGCGAGTTGTTTTGAACTCGCTCTTTCAGGCTAATGCCTGAGAAAGATGAAGTGAAGCCTCTAGGGTAATGTATATTAAAGCTCCGAGCGCCGTTGTGAAGAAATGGGGCACGTATCGTTTTTCTGTAAGGCAGGCAAATCATGGCGTATATCATCGCAACAACCAACATGAAAGGTGGCGTTGGCAAAACGACAATGACCGTCAACTTGGCGACCTGTTTAGCAAAATTTCTCAATAAACGGGTTTTAATTGTTGACCTTGATACGCAGATTAGCGCGACGCTGAGCTTGATGCCGCCAGGGGAATTTGCAAGCCTGCGTACCCAAAAAAAGACCTTACGAAATCTAATCCACGAAGGTGTTCGTGGGAATAAGAAGCTGCCTGATTTAGTGCGAGATTGCATTAAGGGCTATGTATGTAATGTGCCCAATTTGAGTTTGCTACCCGGAGATATTGATCTCTATGATGAGTTTTTGGTTTCGGAGCTATTGCATCGTCGATCGGTTCAGCAGGGCCGATCGGATGAATTTGAGAAGGTATGGAACGAGTTTGAAGTGGACTTAATGCGAGATATCTTGGGTCCGATCGGTAAAGACTACGACGTCATTATCTTAGATTGTGCTCCTGGATATAATTTGGTCACAAGAAGTGCATTACTCGCCAGCAATTTCTATCTCATTCCCTCTAGGCCCGAACCCCTATCTCTGATTGGGATTCAGCTCCTAGAGCGTCGGATTGCTCGTCTAAAAGAAACCCACAAAGACAATCCTGATGTGAATGTTGAAATGTTGGGCATTGCATTCTCGCTTTCAGGCAATCTATTCACAGGGCGCTATCACAATCAAGTGATGAAACGCCTCAATGATGACTTTAGTGAAACCAAACTGTTTAAGACTAAAATTCCTGTCGATGTCAATATTTCCAAAGCAGTTGACACGTATCAACCAGTTGTGTTGAATAATCCCGGCTGTAGCGGGAGTAAGGCTTTTATGCAACTCGCGAGTGAATTTTTACAAAAACTAACAACGGTGGCCCGAATTAACGAGCCAGCCTCTAAGTTTGCGTTGACCAATCTAGATGATTAAGCCGTTTGTTTAGGATGTTCGATCGGTTTTCGTGGCTCTATGCAGGAACCTTTGTAAGCGTTTTCCCCGAAAGCTGAAACGCCTCATGGACCGCTTTCAATGCTTTGATCGCATCTTCATTGGAGACCAAACAGCTTACTTTGATTTCTGAAGTGGCGATCATTTGAATATTGATGCCTTCTTGGAACAATGCATCAAACATCTTTGCGGCTGTTCCGGGATAACTGACCATACCTGAACCCACAATGCTAACTTTGGCGATCGATTGATCCACCACTACTTCCCCAAACCCCATGGACGTTTGAACTGTCTCTAACACTTGTCGAGCAGACTCTGCATCCATTTGGGCAACGGTAAAGGCAATATCGCGCGTCATAATGTTATTGATAGTGCGACAACGCTGAGATTGAATAATCATATCCACGCTAATGGCGTTATCGGCCAGTAACTGGAAAATGCTAGCAGCCATACCGGGACGATCGGGCACATGCCGAATCGCAAGACGTGCTTGTTTTAAATCTAGCGCCACACCGCGAACAGGTTTGTCATCTGAAAGCGTTGGTTTTGTTGGGCTGATAGGCGAAGTGGAGAGATCAAATTGCTTCTGGATTGTGGCAATCGCCACCTCACACATCGCTGCATCCACCACGCAACTGACCTTTACTTCCGAGGTGGAAATCATCTGAATATTGACCCCAGCCTCCGCCAAAGCGCTGAACATCTGCGCAGCGACTCCCGGACGTCCAATCATCCCTGCACCTGAGATCGAGACCTTCGCAATCGCGGTCTCTACCAACACAGCCGCATTTCCACCTTCTCCCAAGGTCGCCCCTAATGTCGGCAAAATCGCGCTAGAAACGGACTCTGCACGACTTAAGGACTCACGGGTCACGGTGAAGGAAATATCGTTGCTGTTGCCTTCGTGAATAGACTGAATAATCAAGTCCACATCCAACTGATTTTTTGCAATGTCACCAAAGAGCCGGGACGCAACACCGGGACGATCGGGCACTCGCAGCAATGCCACCTTCGCCTGGTCTAGGTCAAACTCCACACCATCGACTGGACGGGCCAATTCTAAGCCTTCGATCGATCGGGGCTGGGGGATAGGAGACCTGACCCAAGTTCCGGGTTCATCGGTCCAGCTCGATCTCACCACTAAGGGAACACCATAATTTTTCGCAATTTCGACAGCGCGGGGATGGAGGACTTTTGCGCCCAAGCTAGCGAGTTCGAGCATTTCATCGCTGGTAATCTCCGCCATAAGCTGCGCCTCAGGAACCAGTCGAGGGTCCGTCGTGAGGATCCCTGGAACATCTGTGTAAATCTCACAGAAATCTGCTTTGAGGGCTGCTGCTAGTGCCACCGCAGAAGTATCGGATCCGCCACGTCCTAAGGTCGTAATTTCTAAATCTTCAGTGTTACTTACGCCCTGAAACCCAGCAACTACGATGACTTTGCCTTCTTGAAGATGCTTCTTCAGTCGGGTGGTTTCAATATTGAGAATGCGGGCGCGGGTATGGTTAGCTTCAGTAATGATACCCACCTGCGCCCCCGTAAGCGAAATAGCGGGCTGTCCAGCTTCCTGCAAGGCCATGGAGACTAGCGCCATAGAAACCTGCTCTCCAGTGGCTAACAGCATGTCCATTTCCCGACGACTGGGGGACGCGGAAATTTCACTGGCAAGCTGGACAAGACCGTCGGTACTCTTCCCCATGGCGGAGACAACCATAACCACAGAGTTTCCGGCTTGAACGGTGCGAATAACGCGCTTCACAACGGCCTGAATCCGTTCTACGGTGCCGACAGACGTACCGCCATATTTCTGAACAATTAATGCCATAGTTCCATCCCCACAAAAAGTCTCTAACCCGATCGCTCCATATACACTATCGATCTGGGGACAATCGGGCAACCTATTGAGCGGATAAAGTAGGGTTGGGTTTTAGACTTGATGCTTAAGCTGCATGACGCTGAGAATCTTAGTCGCAGTGCTAGCCGGAATCTCTAAAGCTTGAGAAAGCTGGTTCAAAAATGACGACTCGACTTTCGACATCATGCCATCAGCCAAAACCAAGTCTGATGCGGTGGCAAAGGCAGCCTCCCGAAGTTCGCTGGGCAAGGTTTCCCGAGCGGAGGCTAGAAGCAACTCTTCTCCTTCCTTTTGCAAAATGTTAAATAGCTTTTGATACATATTTTTCATGGTTTCTGGGCGGAAATGCTGAAAAAGATGCATTCGACGCAGATGGAAATCGATCGCTTCGAGTTCTTCTTCTGCAAGATAACTGTCGGAAGCGATCGCTAACAGCGTAATGCCTGCATAAGCCTCCTGCGGGCTGAATGCAATTAAAGTTTGGGTTAGTGATTCCGTCAACATGCCGGACGGTTCGAGTAATAGATTCATCACGCTTGGAGTCCCTCTCTTCGGATGATGTACAGTGCGCATCCTGGTGAGTTGATCTTGCCCAGAAGTTTGGTACAGTGAACGCGAGACTGAGGTTAAACGAAAAATTGCGTCATTTGGCGGATGTGCTGATTAGTCAACGAATTTGGCGATCGATAAAAGTCAGGATTTGATACTGCAATGCAACATCGTCTAGCTCCGTTTATTCAGGAATACATGTATCGCAACGGCTGGCCGGGATTGCGACCGATTCAGGAAGCGGCCTGTCGGGTGGTGTTTGATTCGGACGACCATTTGCTGGTGGCAGCGGGAACGGCAGCCGGGAAGACAGAAGCAGCTTTTATTCCTGTGTTGACGGAGTTGTTTAATCAGTCGGTCCTGAATCCTTCACCTTCGGGCATTGGAGCCTTGTATATTGGCCCCATTAAGGCATTGATTAATGATCAGTTTGAGCGGCTGACAGACTTGTTGGAGTTGTCTCAGATTCCGGTGCAGATGTGGCATGGGGATGTGACCCAAAGCAAAAAGCAAAAGGTTTTAAAAAATCCAAGCGGTATTTTACAAATTACGCCAGAGTCTTTGGAAAGTCTGCTGGTTAATAAATCTGCTGAACTGCCGCGACTGTTTGGGCAATTAAAGTTTGTGATTATTGACGAAGTTCATGCGTTTATTGGAAGCGATCGGGGTGATCAAGTACTTTGCCAATTAACCCGCCTTGCACAACTTACAGGTAACGAGCCGCGCCGCATTGGACTGTCTGCAACTTTGGGCGACTATGCCTTAGCAGAGCGCTGGATGGCGGCAGGGACAACGCGATCGGTCGCCGTTCCCAAAATGGAAAATGCAGGCCGAAAAATCCAGCTTTCGATTGAGCATTTTTACGATCCTGGAAGCGTGGTGCGGGCGATCGGAGATGTCCGAGATTCGTCGTTCAATCCCTATCATCTTCATCTATTTAATCAAACTCTCAATCAAAAATGTCTCGTTTTCGCCAACGGTAGAACCGCCACAGAAGAAGCCGTTACTGCCATGCGAAATATTGCAGTTGCGAAAGGCTATAGCGATGTCTATCACGTTCATCATGGAAGTATTTCAGCGGATTTGCGTGCGGTGGCAGAGACGGCAATGCGGGCAGCAGATACGCCTGCGGTGACGGCAGCGACGATGACCTTTGAAATGGGCATTGATCTAGGGCAACTCGATCGCGTCATTCAACTCGAATCACCAGCCTCTGTGGCGAGTTTCTTGCAGCGATTAGGGCGATCGGGTCGGCGTGGGGGCGCGTCTGAAATGCGATTTGTTTGTGCAGAAGATCGGCCTACGGGAGAAGAGACGCTTCCTGAACAGATTCCTTGGCAACTATTGCAGGCGATCGCCATTATCCAGCTTTACCTCGAAGAGCAATGGATCGAGCCGCCACCCAATGTACAATATCCCTACAGCCTGCTCTATCACCAGACCATGAGCACGTTGATGTCCCAAGGTGAATTACATCCAGCAGAGCTGGCGCAGCAGGTTTTGACTTTACCACCGTTTAAAAATATTCAACAGTCTGATTATCGCGATTTACTTCGTTATTGGATTGAATTGAACCACATTGAAACTACGGAAAAGTCAACGCTGATTTTGGGTTTAAAGGGTGAGAAGTTAGTTCGTAATTTTAAATTCTATGCAATCTTCCCGGACAATGAAGAATACAAAGTGATGAATAACGATCGGATCATTGGCTCGATCATGGTGGCTCCGGGAACGGGCGATCGGATTTCTCTAGCAGGCAGCGTGTGGGAAATTACTGAAGTGAATCAAAAATCTAAAGTGGTCAAAGCCCGATCGTCTACCAAGTCTGCCAATGCTAGCTCTTGGCGCGGGACAACAGGCGATATTCACACAAAAGTTCTTGCGAGAATGCGTCAGGTCTTGCGTGAGGATGCTACCTATTCTTACCTTCAACCGAGCGCAGTGGATCGGTTGCAACTCGCCCGCGAAACGGCGCGCCGACAAGGCATCACTGAAAATTTGGTCACTTATTTAGAAGAAGGCTATGTCTGCCTGTTTCCCTGGATTGGCAGTAAGGGCTACCGAACATTGGAGCGATATTTGCGAAATCATTGCCGATCGGCGCTCAAAATCAAGGGAATCAAAGGCCGATCGCCCTACTTTACGGTTGTGAATCTTGGAAAATGTCCGGCGGAAAATTTGCTTCACGAGTTGATATCTTTAGGCGATCGGGACTTGACCGTGGACTTATTGATGGAAGCAGACGAAGCGCCAACGGCTCAGAAGTACGATCCCTACATTTTGCCGCATCTTCTGAAGCAGCAATTTGTCACAGATGGGTTGGCGATGGCAGAACTAAGTCAGGTCGCGCAAGGCTGGCGGTGATTTGTCGGAACTGATCTCCAGCATTTGTTCTGGAACGATCGTCAAAAATTAACAAAGTTGTAATCTTTGACATGCCATACAAGCGTTGAAGATTCTCAATTCTTCGTTACGATAGGTTACATATAGAGGTGTTTCTACACAAATAGTAGACCTTTCTTGACAAAACACCTTTCTTGACAAAACTTAGTCAACCTAAATAACTTAGTCAACCTAAATAACTTAGTCA
>JANMIS010000674.1:0-5264 GCA_031375925.1 Synechococcales cyanobacterium OTE_70_concoct_197_sub | reverse complement strand
CCAGATTGACAGATACAGTCGTTTTCCCAACTCCACCTTTATTGTGGTAAATCGCAATAATTTTCATATATTGTTTTGATTTCCATGTGTCAGTTAGTTTTTTAGATAGAGATTTAGCAAGAATTTCTTTCCTAGCTAGCTCTTTCATTGCCTCCCTACCAACAATTTGCTTTATTTCATAGATTCTACTCTCTACTTCATCTCCAGAACATTTAAATAATAGCGTAAAATTTTCTCCACATTTCTCATATATTCTCACTTCTCTACCATTGGTTAAAAGACCATATCTTGTATGAAGATGTGTGAGATACTGATTTAGGCGACGAGCATGTGAATCTAGATTTTGACTTGGCCCTTTTGCTTCTATTACTAAACTTAGTGGAGATGCAGAGCTTAATGTAAATGGAAGTATTTGAGATGCAAAAGCCAGAAAATCTAGACGAATGTTTCCTAATGCAACTTCCTGATACCAGTCATTTGCAGAGTAACCTAGCTCAGGAAGTAAGTATTGTACAATAAATTTACTTTCGACTTCACTTTCATTCCGGCACTTGGTAGGGTCAAAAGCTTGAAAACTAGATTGCATTTAATTGCACTGAGAGATGGACGTAGGAGGATTGTAAGATTAGAGTCAGGAACGAGTTGAATGCTCTCGATCTCCATAGGATAAATATCTTATAAGCTTTCTTTAATTGCGATCCCTTTCCACTAAACCGATCGCAAAGTTTTCCTTGTGGAACATTCAACCCACCAAGATCCCACAGCACCAACAGCAACCGAACCTCAAAATTCGTAGCCATACCCATTAACGCTCCAGATTGAAGAAGAAGTCTAGACAAGGGTGAACCCCGATAAGAATAAAAACTACGTCCTAAATGAGTAAACTCTCATCAGAACTTGCTAATCCATTACTTACAGAGTACCCAACTTTTCCCCGTGACATACTGACGCAAATCACAAATCCAAGTCAAAAATAAATAATCTCTTGAAGAACCCCTACGTATCTTACCGAGACTTTCTCTCGCAGTCCGGAAAATTCAGTAAAGTCACAGGCCCGATCGGTAAAGCCACCATAAATTCCTCAGTCAGCCGATCGGCTAATCGATGACTTGGATGCGTCCAGTCTTGAAAGCGGAATCGTAGGTGATGATGGGCAAATTTTCTAGTTCAGCTTGTGCCATGAGCATTCGATCGAATGGATCCCGATGTTCGATCGGAAGATTTCCAGCATGAAGGGCATGGGTTGCAGCGATCGGAAGTTCCACAAATTTGGCAGGTTCTAAAATCTGATGATAATCTGCGACGATCGGAGCGGCTTCAGGAAGTTTGCCAATGCGATATTTTGTGGCAATTTCCCAAGCCGTCGCACTGCTGACGAGGATTTTGTTCTGCGAATCTTGGATGATAGTTCTAGAATTATCTTTGAGTTGCGTGTCATTAAAGAGCCACCACAATAAGACGTGAGTGTCGATGAGGTAGCTCATTCCCATGCTTGGAGTTCCTCTTCTGGCAAGGGTTCAAATAATGAACTAGTCAATTTTCCGGTGAGTAGACCTGGTTTGCGAGGCTCGGATTGTTCTTTTTGTAATGAAAGGCGAAAGAGATGAATCATTTCATAGAGAGCATCAAGGTTCTCTTCTGGAATATCTTGCAACTCTTGGATAATTTTTTGATGCAGCATAGAGATTCCAACGATCGCTTCCTAATCTATTTTAACCGATTCTTTTGAGAGATCGATCGGTAAAGCCACCATAAACCCTCCACCCAAGAATCCTAGGGGCATGGCTCGCCGTTCCCAAAACACAACCCCCCGCCCCCAAAATATAGATGCCGATCGGAAACCCGATCGGCATCACTCAACCTATAAAAACTGCACATATAGCGTAGCCAAATAATTCGTAACCCATCTCCCAAAAAAGGGAAACTTCTCCAACGCCCACAGAATAGCCGCTTTCCCTACGCAAAATCTTGATTCAAATCACAGAATATACGTAGAAAAATCACAGACTTCCGAAAGCGACACAGAGTACTACGTAGAAACTCTCTTGCTTTCCGGAAAAAATATCGACAACCCAGCTTCTTTTCTCCCTAGCCCTACTAAAATGTCAGGATTCCTCCACAATTCGTCGAAACGTCAGACTAATTCGTCCATCTAGCACCGACGATCGCTTAATCGCATGACTCCAAAACTCCTGTGTTCGTTGACTCATCACAAAGAGCGACCCATTCGGCAACCAATAATTCAACCGCTGCTCATAATCCAGCTTCGATCGAAACGACAACTTCCGCTCCGCACCCAAAGAAATAATAATAATCTGCGTCCCCGGCTCCAGATTATCCACCTCATCCGAATGGAACCCCATCTTATCGCGGCCATCCACATAGAAATTAATCAGACAACTATTCGGCCTAAACCCTAATTGAAGCTCCAACCGATCGCACAACGGCACCAACAGCTCATGCATCGGCTTATCGTCATAGCTCACCCCCGAGTAGTCATAGGACAACCCAAAGCAAGCCGTCTTCCGCGCCCGCATCCGTAAATCCCAATCCAACCGATCGCATAGCTGCTGATATAGGTTCATCGCAGCCATTCCCGTCAAAAAACCATTCCGAATCGTAACCTCAGGCTCAATCATAGGACCTTTTAAATAGCAGATAAATTTTGACAAAATACGATCGCACTCGGACGATCAAAAATCACCCCATCCAGCGTTGCCATCAGCACCTGGTCTAGCATTAACTTAAATGACTTCCCTGGCGTATAACCCAGCGATTTCAAATCCTCACCCGACAGCAATGGTTTTACCCATCGGTACTGCGTTAGATATTTCCAAATCTGACAGCGCCAAGGGTCCTCGCTTCGCGCTGCTACCAAGAGCAAACTCGCCTCATCATACCCGCGTAAAACCTGATAAACCCGACTCGGCAAATCATTAGGAGACAGCCTCGTCAAAATCTTCGTCTCAATCTCTGGTAGATTCGCCAGCCGATCGATCGCCCCCGCATCCAATCGCAACTCCACCGCAGGATCAAACCCATCCCCCTCACCACTCGCCAACAGCAACTCCACCATCATCTGCCACCGCACAACATCAAACCCAAAGTCTCTCACCCACATCTCCATCCGGCACCACGATCGCCATAATCGCCGCAAGCCCACAGCATCCAAACAATCCCGAGAATTCAAACTTGGATGAATGCACTGCAACGCATCCAGATCAATCAATATGCGCAGCGCGCCTTTCCAATGGGGTGACTGAAAAATATATTTTAACTCCGACTTCAACCTCGATTGCAACGCAGGCACCGTCCTATGCTCCGATCGCGATTGCGCGTAAACCCCAGACTCGATCGCCGCAATCCACAAGGCCCTCGTCCCCGCTTCAAACTCAAACCCAAACCTGGCGGCAAACCTAGCACCCCGAAAAATCCGCGTCGGATCATCCACAAAACTCCGATCGTGCAACACCCGCAGCTTCTTCGCAGCCAAGTCTTCTGCCCCATGGTAGAAATCCAACACCTCACCCTTACCCGGAGGCGTCAGGCGCAACGCCATCGCATTCACCGAAAAATCCCGCCGAAACAAATCCAACTCAATCGAACTCGCCACCACCACCGGATTCGCCGCCGGGTACTCATAGCGCTCCGTCCGAGCCGTCGCCAAATCCATCGACAAATCCCCCAATATCGGATCCCCACTCCAAGTTAACGCCGCCGTCTGAAACTTGCCATGCACCTCTAACATCACATCGGGATACTGCAACTGCAACGCCTGCGCCAATCGCACCCCTGCACCCACGGCACCCACCACCACCAAATCCAAGTCCGACAAACTCACAGGCGCATCACCCACCGCCAACAACAAATCTCTAACCCCACCGCCCACCAGATACAACTGCCAGCCTTGAGACTCTGCTACCGCCACCGCGATCGTCAACACCGCCCGCAGTGGAGCCACCAACCGACAATCTCCGATTGGTCGTAGATCATCGACTAACACTTGACCCTGCAAGGATTGACCGAAGCCCGTCATAAAAACCTCTTTAACCTGAGAGCCAACTTTACAAAATGTAACCCCCCATCCCATTCCGTAGAATCAAAACCAGTTTTCTGATACGGTACATGCATGGGAAATACAGAGACGGACCCGCGCCTTGTCGTGCCTTGGGGAAGCCTAATTATCCCATAATTGCTGAGATCACTAAACTGCTGTCCCTAGGGAGAAAGTCATGACCGTCGTATTCCAATTGCTGCTCGCTGCATTAGTGTTTTTCTCATTCGCGATGATTGTCTACGTGCCTGTCGCCTACGCCTCACCCCAAAACTGGGATCAATCCAAGCGTCTCATTCTTCTGGGATCCATTATCTGGGGCGGCTTAGTCGTGGCTGTCGGAGCCTTAAACTTCCTCGTCGCCTAATTAATTTGCCCCAACGCAGACACTGGAATTGGAATTCTGGCCGATCAGATGCCTTCCATCGGCCAAGACTTTAACTTTATACCAGCAACTTTATACCAGCCCTAAGGCACATCTCTTGGGGCCGATCCCTAGCAACAGGGTAATCTGGTAGTGTCAATGCATTCCGGTGCTCCATTAACGGTAGAAAATCTCAATGGCTGTTTTTGAAGGAACGTTTTCTCACTCACACACCTATCGGTACGCGATCGTCATTGCACGGTTCAACGATTTGGTGACGACGAGACTCTTGGAAGGGTGTCAAGACTGCTTGAAGCGCCACGGCGTAGACGTGGATCCAGATGGAACCCAAGTCGATTATGCTTGGGCACCTGGATGTTTCGAGTTGCCGCTGTTGGCAAAACAACTGGCCAATTCGGGGCGTTATGATGCGATCGTTTGCATTGGTGCAGTCATTCGAGGTAGCACGCCGCACTTTGACTACGTATCGTCCGAGGTCTCCAAGGGCGTAGCCGCTGCGGCATTTCAGACCGGAGTGCCGATTGTCTTTGGCGTCCTTACGACTGACAACATGCAGCAGGCCCTTGAGCGTGCAGGTATCAAGAGCAACAAAGGTTGGGAGTTTGGCATGAGCGCGCTAGAGATGGCGAGTCTGATGCATTCCATCCGATCGGGTCCATCGAAGCATCAAGCCACGCTTGGGTCAGGCGGAGTCTCCAGTTTGCCCCACCTCAAGGAAGGGGCGATAGCTGAATAAATGTTCTCAATCTTGTAGATGAGTTGCCCGATCTGGATTTTCCCGATCGGGATTTTTTTAGCCGATCGTCGCCATCCAAACCAACGACC
>JANMIS010000643.1:0-1253 GCA_031375925.1 Synechococcales cyanobacterium OTE_70_concoct_197_sub | reverse complement strand
GCTTTTTCATACTCGCTTCGGCTGCTGCATCAACAGCAAACGCCTCGTAGACCGTACCAGCCAATCGCAATTGCTGACGCACTAGTCCAGCAGTTCGATCGGCGGCCTTCTGGATCATCTCGATAGTATCGTTTTGCTTTGCGACGCCGAGTGCTGTTACGCGAGCCAATATCGCGGCGGTACCATCGGTTCCAATCATCACACCATGGAGTCGCTTTTCGGCAACGTCGCCGGTCAGTCCTAACGGATGCTCAGTCATTTGCCGAATCAGTTGGTCGGTCGACTCGAGTTTTGCGATATGGCTCGAAAATCGCTCATCGCTCCGTAGCCGCATTTGATACTCTAACAACCGAGGATCGTCCAAACGGCAGCCGTCCCAAGAGATCAAAACCACTTGGTCGTTACCAAATGACTTTACAAATGCTTCATACCGAGCTCGTTCGGGGCGTCCCTCAGGCAACCACTCATGCACGCCCGACGATCCAACTGGCAGATTCAGGACCGCCCAAATTCCCCACGGAAGACAAACGACCAATGCGACCACCAAGCATCGAGAAGCAAATTGAATAGATTGCAGGTTTTTAATCTTGGGTTTCGCCTGGTATCAATGCTTCTGAACAAGGTGCAGCAGGGCACTCCATGCCTGTTCAACAACAGCAAAGAGAGTCGAGATACACAGTAAACGGCACGAAGCCTTGGCATCACTAAAAGAACCAGTTCGACTAGTCGTGCCGTAACGGAACGTGTTATTATGCAGGGAGTGGACCTTTCCAACATGGATGCTAATTGTACACGGTAAATGGAGTTAAGACGATGAGAAAGGTTGATCTGCGCTTGGTCGTTCAGCGTATCTCGCTGGCTCTAGTTGGCTTGTTGTCGATTGCGAGCTTTTGCCAAGCTGAAGAGCGAATACCAGCAGGCAAGGTGAATACGGACTTTAGCCGCGTCTATATTTTTGTGGATAAGTCAGGCTTAGTCGGCCATCAACATGCAGTTGAGGGCAAACTAGCCAGCGGAGAACTCTTTCAAGCGGCATCTCGCGAGGGCACCCTCGTTTTTGACATGCAGTCTTTCAACGCAGATACGCCTCAGGCCAAAAAGTACTTGGGACTCGAAAACGTGGTAGATGAGGCCACCCGCAAAAAGGTGAACGAAAACATGCATGGGGCTGAAATTATAGATGTTAAAAAGTACTCAACCGCCAAATTAGAGCACGTTGCCATTAGCCCCAAGAGCACCATGAGTAAACGACA
>JANMIS010000624.1:0-1628 GCA_031375925.1 Synechococcales cyanobacterium OTE_70_concoct_197_sub | reverse complement strand
GATCGCCGCCGCCGCCCTCGACTTCTGAAACTGCGGCTCAACATTAAACAAACCCTCTTTCACAATCAATTCATAGGCAGGCGCATACTTCAACCACCCCAAAATCTTAATAACGTGATAATGCGCGCCGTAGTCGTTATGAGCCTCCGCCTGATAGGTTGCTAGCAACGCCTCAGGCGCGACCTTCGGCATTTCATTCAACAATGTCTGCGTCGCGAGATAACACACGCCAAAATCGGTCTCATAGAGCAAACTCATCAGCTCATCCATGGTCGGCGTTTTTTGGTAGCTGTGGATCATTTGCAACGTCTTGGGATGGTCCGCGATCGTAATATCCAAATAAGGCTGCACGTCTCGCTTAAAATCGATCGCCCCCGACTTCACCCCCGACTCCGCCAACAACCGAATCGCCCGCAACCGAAACACCACAGAAACTGGACATTTAATAATTTCAGGGATCGCCGCATAATACTTCGCATCAATCAAATCCTGAAGACAAGCCCTTCGTGCATTTACATTGGGATGATGCAAGAACGCAATCACCTGATCAATGGTGCTGTAATCCCCCGTAAACCGACAGACAGCAGCGATCGCAGCGCTTCTTATCGGTTCATCAATATTGGTTGTAAATCGTTTGATTCTTTCTAACGCTGGGGCGTAGTCCAGATTCGCTAACGTTTGGATAATGACGCGAAAGATTTGATTGTCACGATCGAGTACTTGCGCAATTGCTTCCATTACCGCTGGGTCACTTGTTCCAATTTCACCGATCGCCCACACCGCATTCTCAACGGTATATATATCCTCATCCTTTAAGCATTCCACGATCGCAGCTAAACCAGCTTTTGCTTCCAATCGTCCTAAACTCTCGACAGCCTTCCGTCTCACAATCCGTTCATCAACATCGGTCACGTCTGTTGTTTCAATCGCCTTAATTAAGGCATTTACTGTTTTTTCAGTATTGAAATTAATGAGATGAGAAACCGCAATATACTTCTCTGACGGGTCTTTCAGCATTGCGATCGGCGTTTCGAGGAGTTCGATCGCCTGGTCTTCAGTCAAATTAAAAAGATTAAAAAAACGCTTATCCACGGTAATTCTCGAAGTTTGATTTAAACGCTGGAAGAGGCCCCCTAACCCCCAATTCTGGGGGAACCAGAAAATTGTTTTGGGGTTCGGCTCCCCCAGAATTGGGGGCTGGGGGGCCATCCGTCAGAATCTCCCAAAACAAACAAAAACGGCTGACCAAAAGCCAACCGTTTTTTAATTTCCTGACCCGAATTCTGAGGGGTTTAAGCCTAATAGTTCAAGGTGCGATAAGGAACTTTTTTCATATCCGTATTCATCGCAGATACCGCAGGCGTACCAATATTAGGCGTTTTCAAGCTACGCGCCATATTGAGGTAGTTTGCAGGGCTACCCGCTTTAGGCTTCTCTTCCTGAGGTGTAAACCGTTTGACAGTTGTTTGCCAGACGATTTTTGGAAAGCCTAGTTGCGTCCGATGATATTCATCGTAGCGAGGGTTCTGGATGTTGAAAGGCGTTTCCTTTGCACCAGACGCTAAAGTCCGACGGCGTTGGTAAGGCACGATCGCATCACCAAAAGCATTCAAATACTCATCGCTATC
>JANMIS010000623.1:0-1558 GCA_031375925.1 Synechococcales cyanobacterium OTE_70_concoct_197_sub | reverse complement strand
AGTCGTTTGACCGCTTGCGACATAGCCCAATAGTACCTTTTGTTTTCGAAGCGAAAGAAGGAAAGCTTGAGGGGCAACTCGACCGAGAGCGTCTCAGTGAATGGGTAGGGGATCTGGAAGCTGACTGCGAAATTTTTGCTCGCGAAGCGATTGAGCGTTCGAAAGTGGATCCGAAATCGATCCATTCCATCTTGTTGCTAGGCGATGTGCGTTGGATGCCATTGATTCAACGCAAACTCAGTCAACTCGTAGGCACACACGCTAAGTTGACCATGCTAGAGTCCAATGATTTGGCTCGAGGTGCCGCGATTCAAGCCCGAAATATCATGCCCCCAATGGATCCACTATCCCCAACGGCGTACTCGGCATCGACATACGATCTTGGAGTGATCATTCAGGAGGATGTCATGCGGATCAGCCAGCCCAAGGTCTTGATTGCCAAAGATTCTGCAATACCTGCCTTCAGCACGCGAACGCTGCGGTTCACTCGCGAGGGCAAGGACCAACCTCAACTTCAGTTCGTTGAAGGGTCTCGCTTAGGGGCCAGTACCTGGAGTCGTTTGGGGCTGATCGATTTGAAAAACTGTTTTCCTGGTAGACAAGGCTCCGATCCGTTGCAGCTCAGGGTTGATATAGACGCGAGCGGGGTGTGGAACGGGTCATTAACATGGCTCGGGGGGAACAAGCAGATACCCATTTCTCCACTTACCGAACCGATGATGGACGTTGTCTCGACGAAACGATGGCGAGATTGGTTGGAATCGCTCATGTTGTGCAATGCATAAAGCGATTCGCTCTTGATCCTCGCTATCCGTTAGAATGGAAAGTCAGTTCCTCGGTCGTTAGGTCAGAGGCAATCATTCACTCCGGACGAAGGATCGCGTCAACAGATGAGTCAGGCACACCCAGGAAAATGGTGGCATCGGGACGAAGCCAGCGGTCGTATTGTTTGTGATCTGTGTCCTCGTCAGTGCAGCATGAAAGAAGGAGATCGGGGCTTTTGCTTCGTGCGCAAAATCGAGGGGAACCAAATGGTGCTCGATACGTATGGAAAGAGCACCGGCTTTTGTATTGATCCCATCGAGAAAAAGCCGCTAAATCACTTCTTTCCGGGGACAAGTGTTTTGTCGTTTGGTACGGCGGGATGCAATCTTGGTTGTCAGTTTTGCCAAAACTGGGACATCTCCAAATCAAGAGAAGTTGCAAAACTAAGTTCCATCGCCGAACCTGAACTTATTGCGCACGCTGCAAAGGAGTTGGGTTGCAAAAGCGTTGCCTTTACCTACAACGATCCGGTCGTTTGGGCCGAGTATGCGATCGATACGGCTCGAGCTTGTCGCGCCGTTGGGTTGCAAAGCGTCGCCGTAACGGCGGGTTACATTTCTCCGGAGGCACGCCGCGATTTTTATGTTCATATGGACGCGGCGAACGTCGATCTAAAGGCATTCACCGAAGACTTTTATCGCAAGATCACTTACTCGCATCTCGAGCCTGTCTTAGATACTCTTCGCTATTTGAAGAATGAGACGGATGTTTGGTTTGAGATCACCAACCTAAT
>JANMIS010000610.1:0-1773 GCA_031375925.1 Synechococcales cyanobacterium OTE_70_concoct_197_sub | reverse complement strand
CCCAACGATCGAACGCCTTCACTGAGCGCGCTCGAGACTATGGTCTACCCCAACCGAAAGGGATGCTAATTCTCGGTGTTCCAGGCTGTGGAAAGTCTCTCATCGCCAAGACCACTGCTCGGCTCTGGGGCCTTCCGCTCCTGCGCCTAGATATGGGTCGAGTTTACGATGGGTCCACCGTCGGCAAATCTGAAGCTAACCTCCGTGCTGCGCTCAAAACGGCTGAATCGATTTCTCCTGCCATCTTATTTATAGATGAGCTGGATAAAGCATTCGGTGGCGCGGGTGGGTCATCTGACTCTGACGGCGGAACCTCTAGCCGGATCTTTGGATCCTTCCTTACCTGGATGCAGGAGAAAACCTCTCCCGTCTTTGTAATGGCTACTGCTAACCGTGTTGAACGTCTTCCGAGCGAGTTTTTACGTAAGGGACGCTTTGACGAAATCTTCTTTGTCGATCTGCCCACGGCGGAAGAGAGACAAGACATCTTTAAAATTCACCTCATGAAGCGACGACGCGAGATCGAGAGATTCGATCTTGAACAGCTAGCCAATGTCTGCGACGGCTTTTCGGGCGCAGAAATTGAGCAGGCTCTTGTCGCTGCCATGTATGAAGCTTTTGCTCAGGAACGGGAGTTCACCCAGTTGGACATTATTGCAGCGTGCCGCGCTACGATGCCGCTGTCCAAGACCATGACTGAGCAAGTCACTGCCCTTAGGGATTGGGCGCGTCAGCGCGCTCGACCTGCGGCAGCCTCCGTCGCTGAGTACCAGCGGCTGGAGTTTTAACAGGCTTTCTCTCGACTCTGAGAGAGGGGTTAACTTTAAATAAGCTGAGACCTTCTCATCAGGGAATCAGGTTAAATTTAGAGTTAACGGATTGATTCGCACAACTGTTTCGTTGTCTGCAAATTTCCACGGAGGAAAATCTCATGTCTCACTTTAGCACTCTGCGCACTAAGGTCTCGGACGCTGAAATTCTCAAGAATTCTCTACGGGACTTAGGGATTGCCACTAAGACCGATGCAGATGTCCGGGGTTACAATGGTCAGAGCATTCGCGCTGATATTGTAGCAGTTCTCGAAGGCGAGTACGATTTGGGTTGGTCTCGCAACGCGGATGGATCGTTTGATCTGATCGCTGATCTGTGGGGCGTTGCGAAAAAGCACAACCAAACTGAGTTGATCAATTCAATCAACCAAAAATACGCGGTGACGAAGACGCTAGCGGAAGTGAAGCGTCCTGGATTGAGCAACGCCAATGTAAAGTTGGTTCTGCAATAAATTAGTCCTCTACGCGTTCCCAAGCTAAGCGGGCGGGTTACTTTCGGGTAACCCGCCTGTTTTTTGTGCGGGTACGATCGCTTGGCGTTGTTTAATCAGAGTGTTTGATGAGAATGCAGGTGTTACCGTAAAGACGGTATTGGAAGACGGAGAGTGGCATGGGACGTTGGGATTTGGCGGAGATACATCGGGTGGGCGATCGGGTGCGGACCTGTGGCATTGAAGCCAAACGTTTAGCCAAGGCTGGATTTGAAGTCTATGAAAAAGCGGCTAATGACTATGTTACCGATGTCGATCGGGCCTTAGATGCCTATCTCAGTCAAGTCTTTACTGAAGCCTTTCCGAGCGATGGCCTTATCACCGAGGAAAATAGCGCCTCACGATCGAACTTTTGGAAATCCTATCCCCGGATATGGTGTGTTGATCCTCTAGATGGGACTCAAGATTTTATTAATGGCGATCCGGGCTATGCCGTCATGGTCGGCGCTATT
>JANMIS010000529.1:0-6556 GCA_031375925.1 Synechococcales cyanobacterium OTE_70_concoct_197_sub | reverse complement strand
ATATAGAGCAAGGAAAAATGATTGCCTTTGTAGGTTCTTCTGGCGCTGGAAAAACAACTTTGGTTGACCTAATTCCTAGGTTCTATGACCCGCTGGAGGGTTATATTGAAATTGATGGCGTTAATCTGAGAAATTTAGACATTGATTCTTTACGCCGTAAAATCTCGGTAGTGAGTCAAGAGACTTTTATTTTCAATACGACGGTCTGGGAAAACATTGCCTATGGAACTCCATATGCAACCCACGAAGAGGTTATAGAGGCTGCTCGATTGGCGAATGCGTTGGAATTTATCTATGATATGCCCGAGGGTTTTAATACATTGTTGGGCGATCGCGGTGTAAGGTTATCAGGTGGACAGCGGCAGCGCCTTGCTATTGCTCGGGCATTAATCCGAAATCCTGATATTCTGATCTTAGATGAGGCAACAAGTGCATTAGATTCTGTGTCGGAGCGGCTGATTCAAGATTCGCTTGAAAAACTTTCAGTAGGACGGACAGTCATTGCAATCGCGCATCGACTTCCGACGATCTCGAAGGCGGATAAAGTCGTGGTTCTAGAGCAAGGTCAAATCATTGAACAAGGTTCTTATCAAGAACTTTTAAAACAACGTGGAGGTCTGTGGAAATACCACCAAATGCAAAATGAATACAGTGCTACCTCTTAATTTTAGTATGATTAGACTTATGATTTAATCATACTAAAATGTTGATTTCCATACTTTAACTTATCAAATTTATTCAATTATTCGAGGCTATTATGAAAGAAGTTCATCAATGTCCAGTCTGTTCGTCTAAGGCGTTTACAATAACTGAGACTGTCCCTACAACCTACTTTATTGAAGAATGGAAAAGCCAAAATCCGCAGATGAGCATTATGATTCAAACTGCAATCGACCAAGGTGAGATTCCCTCAACTATTAGCTTTGCTACTTGTTCAAATTGTAAAGTTGAATTTTCTACGCCAATGTTTAGTGCTGGTAGCGAGTGGTACCAAGACTTTGAACATTACGATCTTAAATGGGAACATTATCATTGTCTAGAGAAGCTTAAGCCAAATTCCCGAATCCTTGAAATTGGATGTGGCGAGGGACGCTTTCTAGAAATTGCAAATGCACAAGGTCATACAACATTAGGTCTCGATTTCAACCTAAAAGCCGTTAAAAAAGCACAAGAAAAAGGGTTAAATGTCAACTGCTGGGATTTGCGAGAACTGAAATCACGAATCGGCCAGCAAAAGTTCGACGCTGTTGTCTTCTTCCAAGTACTAGAACATATTGACGACCTAGCCTCTTTCTTTTCAGACTTGAATTTGATTATGGATGCAGATACGAGCTTGCATCTAGCTTGCCCTAGTCCGAATCGGTATTCCATACATCTCAAACCTTGGACTGATAAATCTCCAAGAGAAATTTGGGATTATCCCCCTCATCATCAAACTCGCTGGAATGAGACTTCTCTTCGGATTCTACTCAAGCAATTTAGCTGGAAGATGACGGCTTGTGAATATGAGCCAGTGGATGTTAGAGGGTTAGGAACTTACTTGGCATTTGAACATGCCAAAGGTCGAGGAAAATCACTTGACGAGGTTAATCCGATAGTCCGAAAGATATCTATTGCCTCCCACATGCTTAAATTTGCTTTGAAAGCTCGTTCTTTTTCAGGTGTGGGTATGTACTGTACAGCGTTACATCAAACTCCTTAGGACGGTTAGACTATGCCGAAGGTTAGTATCATAACGCCTTGTTACAACTGTGAATCCTTTATTCAACAGACGATTCAATCAATTCAGTCTCAAGATTTTACAGACTGGGAACACATTGTTGTAAATGATGGGAGTCAGGATCGATCCCAATCGGTTGTGGCTGAACTTATCAACAGTTCTAAATCCTTAGCCCTGATCAATCAAGAGAATGCGGGCGTTGCAAGGTCACGGAATGTGGGGTATTCCAATGCTTCCCTAGATAGCGAATATTTATTGTTTCTAGATGGAGACGATTTCCTTGCTCCCAACATGCTGTCAGTAATGGTTGATCATCTCGATCGGCATCCTGATTTGGGCTTTGTATATTGCGATCGGATTTATACGAATGAGGATGGTAAGGCCATTGAGACTCCTTACTTTCCTCGCTATGAACCGACTGCTTTGGGGATTCGCGAGATTGATCCAAGTCACCCAGAGACGCCATTCTCCGCAGTTTTCAACCTTGCGCCTGTCATTCCATCAGTTAGCCTGATTCGCCGATCGACTTATGATCAAACAGAAGGATGGGATGAAGAATTTGGTCAGCACTATGAAGATACGAATTTATTCCTGAACTTAGCGATTAGAGCGAACGTTCATTATATTGATAAGCCTTTAGTTTACTATCGCCGTCATGATGCTCAATCGACGGCTAATGATTCTAAATTTATGGAGCAGGAAGAGAAATTGTATAAACTATGGACTAACAGAAAGGATTTATCACTACATCAACGACAATTAATTGATGAAGCCTGGAAATTTAGGATTGGCAAGTTGTCAGCATGTTTAGGATTTAGGTCTGGAAACGATTTGCTAAAACGGGGAGAAATTTTACAGGCAACCCGCTTTTATGGAGGAGCGGTTCGTAGATATATCAGATCTTTTTTGTATGAGACCACCTCAAATTTAACTCAATCATGAAATTACTTCTAGTTACTCAGTATTACTATCCTTTTATTGGTGGAGTTGAAACCCACGTCCGTCAAGTAGCACATGATTTTACTCGTCAAGGATATGATGTAGAAATTGTTGCTTCAAACTTTGCACCGTCATCTCTACCTAAATATCTGACGATTCTGTATTATAATTTGCTGGCTTCTAGTTATGAAAACTATAAGGATAATGCATTGCAAGTTCATGCCTTGACACCGAATTGGCTTGACCGTCTACGCATGTTGCCGATCGCTCTTCGAGCGCTACCAAAAATTGGTGGAAAATTTTATAACCCTCTCAATCGGTTTGGTTATTGGTTCTATAAGGCTGTTTTTTATGATCGATTGAAAGAACTGATGAAAGATGTCGATATTGTCCATTCACTGGCGGGTAATTACCTGGGCTGGACAGCACAAGCCGCTGCACAAGATCTCGATATTCCATTTGTTTGTACCCCATTCGTTCATCCTCACCAGTGGGGAGATGATCCGATGAGTGTTGAGTATTATCAACGATCGGATGCCGTAATTGGGTTGCTGAAAAGCGATCGGGATTATCTTGCATCTTTGGGTTTGCCAGATGAGAAACTATGGACGATCGGAGTTTCCCCCGATCTATCAGAAACATCTGACCCAGAGGGTTTTCGCCATCGTCATGGGCTACAGAATGTTCCACTGATTCTTTACATTGGGAGGATGATGCCGCAGAAGGGTGCACAAGCTCTTTTAGCTTCGATGGAGCAAGTGTGGCAACAAGTGCCCAATGCACAGTTTGTTTTTATTGGGCCTCACACCGTCGAGTCTCGGGACTGGTTTGATAATATTGATCCTCGTGTGAAGTATTTAGGACGGGTGAGCCAACAGGAAAAAGCTGATGCATTGGCGGCTTGTGATGTTTTCTGTATGCCATCAATGACTGAAATCTTACCCACGGTTTATCTCGAAGCCTGGAGCTATGGAAAGCCCGTAATTGGAGGATACGCAGAAGGTTTACCAGAATTGATTGAAGGAAATAATGCTGGAATTGCGGTTCCACAAAATGCTGATGACATCTCAGCAGCGCTAATCCGAGTGTTGCAAAATTCGGATTTACGTGAAAGCTTTGGACGATCGGGACGCCAGCTTGTGGAAAGTCAGTATTCTGTCGCCGCAGTCGTCCGACAATTAAGTTGTCTCTATGAAACTATATTGCATAGGGTGCAACTATCACTATCTAGACAGGAGATAAAGCTATGATTTCATCCCCATCTACCGTTCTCATTACAGGTGTAGCAGGTTTTTTAGGTCGCTACATCTCGCGTCATTTTCATCGCCAAGGTTACAGAGTAATTGGAACTGATAATTCGCCGCCTGAGAATGCGCCAACTGCAAACATTAGCTCCTATCATCGGATGCGTCTCCCGGATCTCGAATTCGGGAACGTCTTGCAAGCAAATCAGCCCGACATCTTAATTCATTGTGCAGGACGAGCGGCTGTCGCTCTTTCTGTGGATGATCCACACTCAGATTTTTATAGTAATGCTGTTGTAACGTTTGAAGTCTTGGATGCAGTTCGTAAGTTTGCGCCTCACTGCCGCGTTATCTTTCTTTCTAGTGCTGCTGTCTATGGAAATCCCACGCATCTTCCAATTTCTGAAAAGGATCGAGCTTCTCCAGTCTCGCCGTATGGCTTTCATAAACTTCAAAGTGAGCAGATTTGTGCCGAGTTCTCCAGTATCTATGATCTGAAAACTGCGGGAGTTAGAATCTTCTCGGCTTATGGTCCAGGTTTACGTCGTCAGGTCATTTGGGATATTTGTCAGAAGGCAATTTTACAAAATTCCCTGATTCTGCAAGGAACTGGAGAAGAGAGTCGAGACTTCATTCATGCGCTTGATATTGCGAATGCGATCGACTGTGTAGCCAATCAAGCTGAAATGAAAGGTGAGTCCTACAACCTGGCAACAGGTGAGGAAGTCCCGATTCGATCTTTGGTGGAGTTGGTACTTGAATCACTGGAAATCGAGAAGCAACCGGAGTTCAACGGTGTTATTCCGGCAGGTGTCCCTTTAAACTGGCGGGCAGATATTTCAAGGCTACGATCGTTAGGATTTAAACCATCTGTGACTTTTGAACGAGGGATTAAAACCTTTGCATACTGGTGTCGAGCTGAGTTGTTAGGTGTGTAACGTCACCTTTGAGTTATTGAACTGAGAATATAATACTTACAATATTGTCGAAAATCATCCCAAGAATACCATTGATTTTGAGGTAACTTATGTTGGCATCACAAGAACACAGTCCGCAGGTTGTAACAGAAAGGCAGACCGTTGCAGTCGTTATTCCAACCCTAAATGTGGAGAAAATAATTAGACCTTGCTTGGATCAACTCACATGGGCTGACGAAGTTGTCATCGTAGATATGTTTAGTACTGATCAGACAAAGGAAATCTGCACCAGCTATGCAAATGTGCGATTTTTTGAACGTAAAGACTACATCTTTGCGAATGTTAACTATGGCATGGAGCAAGCAAATACAGATTGGGTCATCCGTCTGGACAGCGATGAAATTCTGGATTCTGAGTTGCAGATGAGTATTCAGGAAGTCCTAGTGAATCCTGACCCCAACATTTCTGGCTATAGATTTCGTTCGACTCAATATATGTTTGGCTTGCCAATGGCCCATGGTGTAGGGCGACCTGAGGGCTGTACTCGAAAAAATATGTTTCGGAAGGGAACAGCATTCTATGAATGCAAAGGAGAGCATGAAGACATCACGACGACAGGTAATTTAGGCATATTGTCAGGACACTATGAACATCTGACCAACCATACCGTAGAAGAAGTTGTTCGAAAATTCAATTACTACACAACGAAAGATGTAGAGCGTTTGAACGATACCGAGACAGCCAAGCTTGATAAACCACTGAAAACTATATATAAGGGTGTCCGGATGTTCATTCTGTATTACTTCCAGTGGAAAGGCTATCAGGATGGTTGGCTTGGATTCTACACATCCCTTTTTCGAGGTCCTGTGTATATTTTTATCGAAGATGCCAAACGCTGGGAAAAATGGCGTGCACAACAGGGTCAGCCTTCTTCGCTAAATCGCTACTTTGAATCTTAAGTAATAATTACATGAACTTTAGGTGAACCTTAACTCCTAATTCAGTAATTATCCGGATAATATTTGAATGGAATGAAATCTATCTTAGGACGTAAATTTTACTGTTATGAAAAAGCTTCTTGTCACTGGTTCATCGGGTCTAATCGGGTCTGAGGTTTGTGTCTACTTTATGGGACAAGGCTGGGCTGTCCACGGCGTTGACAATAATATGCGGGCTGATTTCTTTGGCCCTGACGGTGATACCCGTTGGAACCAAAAGCGCTTACAAGAAGAGCATCAGAGCTTCTCGCATCATGAAGTAGATATTCGCGATCGTGCCGCTGTCCTTGAATTGTTAGAGACTTTGAAGCCTGATGCAATTGTTCACTGTGCGGCTCAGCCTTCCCATGATCTTGCAGCAAAGATTCCATTTAAAGATTTTGACACTAATGCACTGGGGACTGTGAATTTGCTAGAGGCAACAAGGCTTCATGCACCTTCAGCTAGTTTCGTTCATATGTCTACAAACAAGGTTTATGGAGATGCCCCAAATGAGTTGGCTCTTGTGGAGCAGGATACTCGCTGGGACTATGCAAAGGCTCAAGATTTCAATGGGATCCCTGAGACCTTCCGAATTGATCAATCAAAGCATTCCATTTTTGGCGCTTCTAAGGTTGCGGCTGACATTATGGTTCAGGAGTATGGTCGGTATTTTGGCATGAATACCTGCTGCTTGCGAGGTGGGTGCTTAACAGGACCGAATCATTCAGGTGTCGAGCTACACGGCTTTCTGAGTTA
>JANMIS010000524.1:0-1904 GCA_031375925.1 Synechococcales cyanobacterium OTE_70_concoct_197_sub | reverse complement strand
CGTCTAATGTGGAGCGGTCAATTGCTCCCGTTTCTCGAGCAATCCAATCTGCGGAACACAGTGGATGCTGATAAACCGTGGGATACATTCGCTCCCAACATCGCCGCCATGCGAACCTATTTGACGGTCTTTCGATGCCCGTCTGCGGCCGCGCCCGAGTCTTATGGGCAAATCATCGAGGAACGCATCCCATGCACGTATTTAGGATGCGCATCGGGAACGATTGGAACGGAAAGTGGCTCAGGGCCAAAAATCGGTGATGCCTTTCAAAATGGTTCGCTTTTTACCAATAGTCAAATTCGCCATCGCGACTTTCTGGACGGTCTATCGAATACCATGTTGGTGGCTGAGTCACTTTTTCTACCCGGCGTGAGTGGGCCCGATCATGACGGCAACGGTCAGATCATCGATCATTGGTCGGTGGGGTCCCCGGGTATGGGGGCCAGCGAGATGTCCGAGGCGCTGGGTTCCACTGCGGTTCCGATCAACGCGTGGAGACAGCGGCCGGTAGCGTTTATCGAAGACATCGAACTCGGTTTTAGCTCGCGTCACTCTAGCTTAATCCAAGCCGTATTTGCAGATGGTCGAATCCAAGTCATTCAAGACTCGATTTCGCCAACGGTTTGGAGTGCCATAGGTACGCGGGATCGCGGCGAAGTTGCCAACTTGGACTAGAGCACAAAACTCACCAAAATGAGTAGAGAGGGCTAAGCCGATGATCCGGGGCCCATCGATGACTTGTTGCGGACGGTCACTGGCTGGCACTCTCGGCTGCCCGCTCCTGCTATGATACTTTTCTCACGGCTCCCACCTCCCTCTCCAGTAAGCCAAATCATGAAAACGTACCTGAATCGCGTGTTCATTATTTTTCTGTTGTCCGCGATTGGTCAGAACACATCTGCGCAGGCCGAGGATGCAACTCTATTAACAAAACCGCTTGCTCCATGTCTACAACTGCTGAGTGGACAGGTAGAGCAATTTACGCTGACGGGCCACGCTAACCCAATGATTGATGGGACCGCGCAGCCTATCGAGCTCAAGCTGGTACGATTTGATGATGAGTCGTTCGATCTCGACCTGGAACATGCTGAGTATGCTGTTCGGGTTAGGAGACGGTCGGATGGAATAGCGTTTTGTGTTCCGAAACACAAAACGGTTTTTATTGGGATTGGTGAATTGGACCCCAAAGACCATCTGAAACCTGCAGGCGTGATGAACCGATTGGTTAGTACCGGCACAGCCATCCGGTTTGGGACCCAGTTGATTGCGAGCTCAACGGCCGAGGAACTGGCAGAGGCACTAATGTCGCTCGCCAAGTTGCGGTACTCAAGCGAAAAGCAAACTTGGTCTGTTGATGGTACGAGCATTCAGTTTGAGCCCAATGGTCAGGTGGTTCGCTCCGTGATTGATGGCACAAAGCTTGACCTGAAATGGTCAAAAGGTGCGGATGCCTTAACTGCTTTCGATGCTTGGCCGGGAATGTCACGTCACGACTTGCCGCGAAGTGAATTGGAAAAGCAGCTTGCTCGTGGAGTGCGCCGCGCGCTGGAGGTACTGGCTCCATCGGCAATGCTCACCGCTCCGAGCCATCGCGCTAAACAGGTAGAACATGGAGAATTGCGCTGGGTTGCTGGCCAACGCGTTGCACTTCTAAGTGGTTCGCCAGAGGAGATTGGTCGAGCGCATGGCAAACTCCTCAAGCAAGAGGCTGTTCGCTGCATTGACTCGGTCATGTACGCTTTCGGTACGGCACAGACGATTGTGACCGGGCGATGGTTTCGTGAAGACTTAGAAAAAGCGTATTCAAAACTGTCGCCGCACATCCCAGAACGGCACAAAGTCGAAACGCGTGCACTAGCCGCAAGTCTGGAACTCAATCCGGACTTGATCGAGGCATTAAATGT
>JANMIS010000519.1:0-3531 GCA_031375925.1 Synechococcales cyanobacterium OTE_70_concoct_197_sub | reverse complement strand
GATAGCGTTAAGGTATCGAGATCAATCAAGGCCAACGCTAGCAGATAGCTAATAAAAACCCAATAACCGATCGTCTGTAACGAGAAGCCATAAACGAAATAGATTGCTAAAAACAACGTCATGACAATCGCTTCCACCAATGGATAGCGAAACGAAATGTTCGCATTGCAATGCGAACATTTCCCCCTCAGCATAAACCAACCGAAAATAGGTACATTTTCCTGCTTGCGTAACGGCGTTAGACAGTGGGGACAGCGCGATGGTGGATACGAGAGCGATAGTCCCGCAGGTAATCGATAGATCACCACGTTCAAGAAGCTCCCGATCGAAGCTCCCAAAATTGCAACGAGGACGATCGCTGACCCTTCAAATAAAAAGTCCATTAAAACCTAACGTGCATCAATAGAACTGAATGGAATAAAGCACTCTTTTGGCAACAGCGCAGGCTTTTGTTTAAAAATCAACTTGCCACGATAGCTGATTCGATCGATCGCCACACCCAGCGGCAGGTCTGTCACCTCAGGATGCACTGTATAGTACGTCTCATAAATCATACGAGCAGCCTGGATCAGCGAGGGGTCTTGTTCAGGAGGCGTAGTGGCATAGCTCATTTGAATACCTGTATCGGGATGATCAAACTGGTCAAACGATTCAAAACGACCCAACGAGTTAACTTCGTCCTGCTGTAGATTTGAATTAAAAAATGCTCCAAACGCATTACCACCCGATCGCCATCGGTTCTCTAAATCGATCGTTCCATCCGTTAGCATCACCCTAAGCCTCACACAAACTGTATCGATACATGAAAATTTCAGACTGAAATCTCAGTGCTGGTTAGCCTGGATTTTACTTCAGAAATCTAAAAGCGACCGAAAATAAAGTTCACCCCCTCAAGTCCTTGGTATCCGTAGGGTTGCTCTAGAGGCAGGCTCTGGAAAATTGTGTTAACATTGGGGTAACTCTGTAAAATCTAGTTTCAAACCCCATCATTAATGAGCAAGGTTCTGGTTCTCAACGCCTCCTACGAACCGCTAAATCTCACGAGTTGGCGGAGAGCCGTTGTTTTATTAATTAAAGGAAAGGCTGAACAGCTTGAAGGCATAGGCGATCGGGTAATCTACGCTGACTTTCCGATGCCCTCTGTGATTCGACTGCGGCAGTACGTGCGCGTTCCGTACAATGAAGTTCCCCTTACACGCCGAAACCTCCTCCACCGCGATGGTGGCACCTGTCAGTATTGCGGCTGTTCTGGTGAACTCATGACCTTAGACCATGTTATTCCCCGATCGCGCGGTGGCAAAGATGTCTGGGAAAACGTCGTCATTGCCTGCGGTCGCTGTAACACCAAAAAAGGAAATCGCACTCCCAAAGAAGCCGGAATGCCCCTCGCAAAACCGCCGCATCGTCCCCACAGCAGCCTCTTCTATGAAGTCTCTCGCCACTTAAAAACAGGAACCCACCAAGAATGGCGAAAATATGTAATCGGTGCCTAGGAATCACATAAGTTGCGAAGCAATTTGCTCGGACTAAAGAAATTATGAAGATTCGTATTAAAATTTAATGGATGAAGAAAAGCATCTTTAGAATACTGGCTGCTTCACCTTCTATTAGCTGACTATTTCCATGACCAAAACTGCTGCACTTCGGAAGCTTATCCACCTTTTGAATCAAGCCCATCAGTCAAATGTGCAGGATGCTACACTGATCGAAGCCACGAATTTCCAGACTTCATCGCAATCATCCCGACTTCGCCGTCGGAAGTTTATTCAATTAGCCACGTTATCTGGTGGTGCCGCGATTGCAGCCGGAACACTCTCTCAAGCACCGATCGCTCAGATTAAAAATACTTCACGCATTGCGATTATTGGCGGTGGAATTGCTGGCCTAAATGCAGCGTATCAATTGCAAAAATCAGGAATTCGAGCCACCGTCTACGAAGCTCGATCGCGCATCGGAGGTCGGATGTACTCTGTGACGGGGCAGTTAGGTCCAGGATTAGTGAGTGACATTGGTGGCTCTTTAATCAATACTACTCACAAAGATATGTTGGCATTGGTTAAAGAGTTTAAAATCCAACTCTTTAACCGAAAGACTGACCCTGCGATCGGGGGCACACCCGAGACAGGCTATTACTTTGAAAGTCGCAATCGCTATGAATCCGAGATTGCCCAAAAGCTTCGTCCCTTGGCACAAGTTATTGCCCGTGATGTCGCACTCTTAGATAGCGACTTTGAGACCTATGGACCGCAACTTGACCAATTTTCAGTTAAAGACTATCTCGATCGCGCCTCCGCGCAGATTCCAGAACCTTGGATTCGCACCCTAATCGAAAACAGCATTCGCACTGGATACGGCGTCGAGCCTCATCAATCGAGCTGTCTACAATTGCTTTCATTGATGGCGGGTATGGACGGAAATCAAGTTGATATCACCAGTGTGAGTGATGAAACCTATTCTGTTCAAGGCGGGAGCAGTTTGATTACCGATCGATTAGGACAATCGCTCAAGGGTCAAATCCAGATGCAAATGGTGCTCCAGAAGCTGACTTTTAACGGTCGCAACTATCGCTTGACCTTCCAGAACAATCAAACGATCGAAGCAGATTACGTCATTTTGGCACTCCCTTTTACTATCCTGCGCGATGTAGATTTACAAGTGAAATTGCCGAATCTCTTCCGCAAAATGATTCAGGAAGTTGATCTGGGCAGAAATGAAAAAGTCTTTGCAGCCTTTAATCAAAAGCTTTGGAGACAGCCCTTTGGATTTGTCGGGGCGCTGCGGTCGGATTTAGAATTTGCGGAGGTTTGGGATGACACGCAGCGACAATCTCGCAATGATGGCGTACTCTCCTTCTTTTTTGGCGGTAAGCAAGTTGAGTCTATTCAATCCGGCAGTGCGGCTTCCCAAGGTCAACGCATGGTCGATCGCCTTAATCGCATCATTCCGAATGTTACCTTCGTCACAACACAAAAGTTTCTCCGCACCCATTGGCTCAATGATCCACTTACTAAAGGGGCTTACAGCACCTTCAAACCCGGACAGCTTACACAATTTTCCCAGTTTTTCTATGTTGAGTCTGAGAACGCTGCGGAGCGTCAAGAGGTCCGTTTTGGCAATTTATTATTTGCGGGGGAGCACCTTAGCGAGTCCTACCACGGCTATATGAATGGCGCTGCTGAAACTGGACGTCTTGCGGCTGAAGCCCTTCTCCGTCAACTTAGATAAACATTTTCTTCTATTGATTTTTGATTATGGTGCTGCGCTTTTAGGAAGTGGGGGGGCCTCAAAGCTTAGATCGCCTATTTGTGAGATATTGCGGGATAATAGAGGGCCTGCTTCACGAGACTTTTAGGCTCTCTTCATGACGATCGCATCACCTTCAACCATCCACACATCCGAAAAAGTCAATGACTGGCGATTATTTCTAAAGCTTGTCCCCTACGCGAAACGCAATGCGCGCATCATCATTGTGGCGATCGGGCTGTTGATTCCAGCAGCGCTCGCTCGGGCTGTGCAGCCGATTATCGTCGG
>JANMIS010000508.1:0-1369 GCA_031375925.1 Synechococcales cyanobacterium OTE_70_concoct_197_sub | reverse complement strand
CCTTGCTACAGAGGACATTCATATTACTACGACAAATCTTTATCAAGCATTGACCTAAAGTTCCCGGAAAGCGTAGATATGGCGCACAGTGAGCAGAAAAATTTAAGCACTATGGCTGAATACAATCCAAGGCGCGATCGTTCGTACTACCTTCTTTACTTCGCTACAAATCGAGGCGATCGTAAAATCACCTAAAAGTATAAATTAATGCACCAATTCTAAAAAATAATTAGCCAACAGCCCCAGATCTCCAACCCTGGGGAACATAAATTTCCGAAGCCCCCAGAATTGGGGGTTGGGGGCGGTTTGCCTACTTTTTCCGCGTTCCCGGCTCCAAAATATAGATACCCAACACATCCATCGGCAACTGCGGCGTCACCTTGGCTTGGCCTTCCTTCGTGATGTTTCGCACCCGATGATGGGACTGCGACAACGACTTCGCCCGAACTCTAGCAATCAACTCCAGCTCATCCTTCAACTCATCCAGCCGATCGAGCAATTCCTGGATCTCCGCCCGCTTATACCCGATCGGGCGATCGGCCACAGGTTCAACCGATTGCAATAAGTTCAGCGCGATCGTATCTTCTATCCATAGCGGATCAGCCGGAGAACCCGTAAACCCCGCGATCAAACATTCCTCCGCCAAGAGTACCGAATCATTGCCGCCGCGCTTATCCTCTAAAATATGCCGGAGCCGCAGCAGCAAAATCGTGGTGCGTTTCTCCACGCCATCCGTCACCACCAGCCCACATCGCGCCGCCGTCGGTTCTTCCAGTTTATCGAGCGCCTCCTCCAACAGGTACCGCGCCAAACCCTCCACTAAAGGATGATTACGTCCCACGTACTCCACACCTTCCGCCACAGGGGTAGTAAACGCGATCGTCCGAACCTTTTGACCCAAACTCGATTCCAAAAAAGCGGGAATCGTCTTCAAACTCCATCCCTGCTTTTGCTTAATCAGCGGATAGTTCAGCCGATCGAACGCCTTAACCACAAATCGCTGCACATCCGATTCACACCCCAAAACCTGATCCGACTCAATCAACTCTTGCTCCACCTCATTCGGCTTAATCGATCGTTGGGCAAACTTGGTTCGACTGATCCGTTCCCGATCGACGGCTTGTTTCCAGCGCTTATGTACTAATCCGATCGATGAATTTTCATCCTCCATTAGCCCCAACAGCGACAACTGTTCCGCCTGAACCGCTTTCCCAAATAGCGAAAGCTGCTCAACTTGCTCCGCCCGTTCAAATAGCGACTGAAACACCGCTTCCGAAACCGAAGTGCTATTCATCGGCACAGGCACCGTAATTCCCAAAGCTTTATGAATCGCCACCGCCTTCCGAATCAGCACATCCAACACCGCCTG
>JANMIS010000501.1:0-1626 GCA_031375925.1 Synechococcales cyanobacterium OTE_70_concoct_197_sub | reverse complement strand
ACCTAACGGCGGCGCAAGTTCTGACGGGAAAGCGAGTGGTATGATTCTGGTATACCAGTTCTAACAACCGTGAAAACCCTTATATATCAAGGGTTTTGGGCGTATCCGTATTCCTTCACACGGAAGGGGTCACAAGTTCGAATCTTGTATCGTCCATTCCTTGAAACCTGCTTATAGAGCGGGTTTTGTTGTATCTGGGGTTCACTTCAAAGCTCTTCCTAGTCGTGCTATCTGTGACAACCTACGCCATCTAAACCCATTGCCTTCATAACTCACCCCTTAGAGTTGGTATGAAATTGGTATGAAATGGGGTTTGTCATGGGTGTGAAGGTCGAACCTTTTCAAGGTCGGTTACGTCTCCGGTGGAGCCATCAGGGGAAGCGGTTTAATTTATCTCTGGGATTAGATGACACCCAATTAGGACGGACGATCGCACAGGGGAGAGTTAGCCAAATAGAGACCGACCTGATGACGGGTACTTTTGACGTGACCCTCGCCAAGTACAGGACAGGTGTGAATCCTCCAGAGCCGGGAACCAAGATTATGTCGGTGGATTTATTCGATCGCTTCGTTGCTCATAAATCCCAAGGCATCACCCCTAGGTCAGCAGAGAAGTACAAGGCGATCCGAACCAAGGTTTCAGCATTACTCGGGGATGAGTGCGCGGCGATCGATGAGCTTAGAGCCGATCGCTTCAGAAGGGAAATGAGCAACTTATCAGAGGACACGCAGAAAGGGTACTTAACCCGCCTGTCTGCCTGTTGGCAGTGGGGAGTTAAGGAAGGTTTGGTGTTAGTGGACCCATGGGGCGAGGTTCTGAAGAGGGTAAAGGTTCCACCGAAACAACCCGCGAGACCATTCACAAAGACAGAAATCACCGCAATCCTGAATGGTTTCAAAACATCACCCCACTACAGTCACTACAGGGATTTTGTGGAGTTCCTACTGTCTACCGGATGCAGGACGGGAGAGGCGATCGGCTTGCAGTGGGCAAACCTTTCGGAGGATTGCGGGAAGGTCTGGATCGGGGAATCTATCAGCCGGGGCGTGAGGAAGGCTACCAAGACAAACCGAGCGCGGGAATTCAGATTAACCCATCGCCTGACTGCGATGTTGCGTTCCCGATACTCCAAAGCCTGCAAGCCTGATGATTTGGTGTTTCCTTCACCCAAGGGCGGGGCGATCGATGACCACAACTTCAGGAACCGCGCCTGGAAGACGGTGCTTAAGGATGCTGGGGTGAGTTACCGGAAACCTTACAACACCCGTCACACCTTCATCAGTCATGCCTTAGCGGGTGGGGTCAATCCCATGACGATCGCAAAGATGGCAGGGCACGACCCCGAAGTACTTTTTTCCAACTATGCCGCAGACATTCAGGGAGGTTTGCAGCTGCCAGATATTTTGTAATTTTGAAACCCGTTCAAATAGGGTACTAAGGGTACTAAGGGTACTAAGGACGTTGAAACCCTTTCGTAGCAAGCATTTCCCTTAGTACCTTACTATACTTATTTTTATAAAAGTAAGGTACTAAGGGTACTAAGGCAGGGGAGTGTTTTAGAAGTCTGACATTCTGCAATTTTGAGAGGCTTACTTGAGGTAGCAAAGGTAGCAAAGGTAGCAAGA
>JANMIS010000488.1:0-1004 GCA_031375925.1 Synechococcales cyanobacterium OTE_70_concoct_197_sub | reverse complement strand
CCTTGCTAGGATCCGATGGGCCTTTGTCCGTCGAGAGTCCTGCCTCAGTTAAGGACATGAATTCGCGGTCGATCGAGCAATGGTCAGCATTTCTCGATCGAATCGAAGTTGCCCGCAATGAGAGCCTAAGCCAACGGCAGTCCACTCTGGATGAGCTTCTGCAAAAGATCACACCCCTGGAAAAGTCTTTCCTGGTGGATCGATTTCTGTTTATCGCTTCGACCACGACCGCCCGAAATCGCGGACTCTTTGAACTCGTCAATATGGAATCGCGACTCGCCAAGGCGGATTTTATCAACAGCGCTTCGGTGTTGTGTCGGCTCGCTCTCCTTTTCCCCGAAACCATTGCTTTGGAGCCGTCGCAAGCTTGGGAACAAATTATCACTAAATCGGATACTTCCTCTGGATTTGCAATTGGATGGCCGAACACGAGCTTGAGCACCATTTCGGACTCTTCTGCCAAGATTACGGTCCCTTCCATAGCATGGAATCCTGGCCGAGGCCTTGTCGCGTCGATTGGCAAGAAAACCCGTCAAACCGCAGTTTCATGCCAATTTGTCGCATGGCTCTCGGAACCGGAGCAGCGTGTGGCGTTACGCTCTGTCTGCTCGAGGATCGAGTTAGGTCCTAGTCAGAATGATCGAAACAGTATTCGGGAGGACTATCGAGTATTTCAATCGATAAATAGTCGTGAGTTGACGTCGGAACCGATGGGACTCTCTTTACGCCTGGCGAATGCAGATCAGTATAGAGCCATACTCGCGGACGGCTTGGTTGAGATACTACGATCACCAGACAAGATTGAATCGGTCTTGACTGACTGTTCGGGCAAGTGGAACCGCCTGACAGCCACCCTCGGTATAGAAACACAACGGATGTCCGAAGAACAGTCGCTTGGATATCGGAAGTAATAGCTTTGAATCAACCTACAAACAGAAAAACAATCTAGTGACGCCACTCAGGCAAATCATCCTCAAGACCGATGGCAAACACGCTTTCTCTGG
>JANMIS010000482.1:0-1348 GCA_031375925.1 Synechococcales cyanobacterium OTE_70_concoct_197_sub | reverse complement strand
GATGGTCCTCGATTAACTTGCGGCTTGAAGTTTAAGATAGAAATGGCAATCGCTCCTAAGTACCAGGCAAAACAATAACTACCCGACGGCAACTCGAATCGAGGTCGGCCAACGAATCCTGAGCCTCTTGTTCACCCATGTTCATTCGTCGTGTTTGAGAACTTATGCATACCTGCGGATCTTCTCCAAAAGTAAATCGATATTCTCTCGGGATCGTGAATCAGACCCAGAGCGAGCCTCGAAACGCCCTGACGCTATAGTAGGACTGAGCACCGTTGTGATAGATAAAGACCTGGCCGTAGCGACGGTCGCCAAAAAGGGCGCCGCCAAGTTTCCTGATGTCAGCTGGTGTCTTAACCCAACTCGAAGTCTTGGAGTCAAAGCATCCTAGCTTTTGCAATTCTCGGTATTGTTCTTCGGTAAGGAGCTCAATGCCCATCGTCGCGGCCATGTCCATCGCGTTGTTTTCTGGCTTGTGTTCTTTCCTCGACTCCAGCCCTTGACGGTCGTAGCAAACAGAAACTCGGCCTTTGGGCGTTTCTGCTGAACAATCAACAAACAGGTATGCATTTGTTTTCTTGTCATAACCAATCACATCCGGTTCGCCCCCGGTTCCTTCCATTTCATGGAGCGACCACAGTTTCTCAGGATTGTCTTCGAGCCTTGCGAGAACCTGAGCCCATGCGAGACCTGGATGCCGGTCCATATTGTTCTCAAAACGTGTTTTCAATACACGAACCAATTCCTCTTGTTGGTTTGGCTTTATGTTTCTTTTGGTTTTCAAGTTCTTCATGCTTACGAGCTCCCACGTTACATGCCGCGAACAGATCAAGCCAAGTGTACTTCTAAATCGGGCCTACTTAGGTTGTTGTCTATTTTTATTGAATGCCTAAGTCAATATCCGCTAGTATTCGGCAGAAATAGGCGTTCTAATCCTGCATTAGAAATGCATTTGACTTCGCCTTGCCGAGATGAATCCGCTCCGGCCACGCGATGCCAAATGAGCCATTGCCAATGACATTTTCGCATTCCGGGAGCTATTTTGTCCAGCATCGAAATTGATATCCATTCCGTCCATCGATGGCTTCAAAACGGAACCGACGAAAATGGCCAAGCGATCGCGCTCGTCGACTGCCGAGAGCCATCGGAGTACGAAACGGCGAGAATCGAAACGGCCATTCTCATGCCAATGCGAGAGTGGCCACCATCCCCTGAATCGCTTGCTTCTCTCGACGGAAAACGGGTTGTCGTTCATTGTCACCACGGTGGCCGTTCACTTCGAGTCGCCAATTGGTTTCGTCAGAATGGTCATCCTGAAGCCACCAGTATGTCTGGCGGTATCGACCAC
>JANMIS010000481.1:0-2895 GCA_031375925.1 Synechococcales cyanobacterium OTE_70_concoct_197_sub | reverse complement strand
GTTCCGTAGTGCGCAGGGCTGATGTGACGGGATTTAGCTCGATGCGCGCTCGTAGCAAATCGTATTCTTTCGCTGGTTGGTCCTCATGGAGAATTTTTAAAATCACGACGGTGCCCGCCTTACCGCGCATTTTTCCGGCGGCTTCGTCAAGGCTAACCCCTAAAGTAGATTTGCCGTCGATTTCCAGAATGTCGTCTCCCGGTTGAATTCCTGCTTTCTCGGCTGGAGATCCGGCGATCGGAGCCATTACTTTCAAAACATTTCGATCGGCATCCAGTGCAATCTGTAACCCCACGCCTGTCAGTTCCCCGGAGGTACTGGTCTGAAGGCTACGGTACTGCTCTGGGTTCATCATGCGCGTGAAGGGGTCGCCCAACAGTCCCAGCATCTCTCGCATTAGCTGATAAGTGGCTTCCCGATCGGGCATGTTCTTTTTCAAATATTTCTCTCGAATTGCCCACCAGTTCTGGTGGTTAAAGCTGGCATCGACGTAGGCCCGATCGATGATCCGCCACACCTCATTCATTAGTCGCTGGTCCTCCGTCAGAGCCTCAGCGGGCACAACCCACAACAGCAGGACGATCACCCCAGCTAACAGGACCGCCAAACTTCGAGTTGCAAGGGCTTGAATTTGGCTGAAGATCGATCGAGAAGAGGGGTTTTGCATGGAGTATGAGAAGGGCGATTTGAAAACTTAACACTTTGTTATCATACTGGGAAACATGGGATACCGTTAGCTCGCTAATGTGGAACACCCCGTAACGCCCTGAAACCCGCTGTCCCTTGATCAGGATAGCTTTAAGGTGTGTTACATTTTGTATGAACAGGAATCATTTTTTAGGAACCCTTTCTTACCATGGCAAACGTGTATGACTGGTTCGAGGAGCGCTTAGAACTCGAAGCGATCGCCGAAGATATCTCCAGCAAGTACGTGCCACCCCATGTCAATATTTTTTATTGCATTGGTGGAATCACACTTACTTGTTTCTTGATCCAGTTTGCAACTGGATTTGCGATGACATTTTATTACAAACCGACTGTGGCTGAGGCATTTACCTCCGTTCAGTACATCATGAATGAAGTGAACTTTGGTTGGCTCATTCGCTCCGTTCATCGCTGGTCCGCCAGCATGATGGTGCTGATGATGATTCTGCACGTCTTCCGCGTCTACTTGACGGGTGGCTTTAAGAAGCCCCGTGAGTTGACTTGGTTGAGTGGTGTCGTCATGGCGGTGCTGACTGTTTCCTTTGGTGTGACGGGTTACTCGTTGCCTTGGGACCAAGTGGGCTACTGGGCTGTGAAGATTGTGTCTGGTGTGCCAGAAGCAATTCCCGTGGTGGGCGGTCTGATTGCAGATTTGCTGCGCGGCGGTGCTAGCGTCGGTCAATCGACACTGACTCGCTATTACAGCGCACACACGTTTGTGCTGCCTTGGTTGATTGCAGTGTTTATGCTGTTCCATTTCCTTATGATTCGTAAGCAAGGAATTTCTGGTCCTCTGTAAATTTAGTCCTCAGAGACCTTACGTTTAGGAGTTTTTCCCAATGACTACTTTGAAAAAGCCGGATTTGACCGATCCGATCGTCCGTGAGAAGCTGGCGAAAGGCATGGGTCACAACTATTACGGTGAGCCTGCTTGGCCGAATGACCTTTTGTATATGTTCCCTGTGGTGATCATGGGGGCGTTCGCAATCATCGTTGGTTTGGCGGTTTTGGACCCTGCTTTGGTGGGTGAGCCTGCTGATCCATTTGCGACGCCTTTGGAGATTTTGCCTGAGTGGTATCTGTATCCTGTTTTCAATATCTTGCGCTTGGTGCCGAATAAGCTCTTGGGTGTTGTGTTGATGGCTTCTGTGCCTTTGGGTCTGTTTACGGTGCCTTTCTTGGAAAGCGTGAACAAGTTTCAGAATCCTTTCCGTCGTCCTTTAGCGATGACTGTATTTTTGTTTGGGACGGCTTTTGCACTGTACCTTGGTGCTGGTGCGCTTTTCCCTGTGGATAAGGCTTTGACTTTGGGGCTGTTTTAAGATTCTAGAGTTTTAGTTTTGGACCCCCGGCCTGAGGCTGGGGGTTTTGTTTGGGAACTAGAGGAGCTTAGAGCGGGGGCTTGTGGTGTCGATCTGGCGGAGTTCTTCGTAGAGTTCGCGTTCTCGATCGCTGAGGGTTTTGGGTAGGGCGTATTGGAGTTCGACGATTTGGTCGCCGCGCTCCCCTTCGGAGTCGGGATAGCCCTTTTTTGCAAGGCGATATCGTTGGCCAGATTTTACGCCTGCGGGAATGTTCATGCGGACCAGTCCATCTAGGGTCGGGACTTCGATTTCACCGCCAAGGATCGCTTCAGGTACCGTTAAGGGGACTTGGCACACTAGGTTGATTCCGTCAAAACGGTAGAATTTGTGGGGAACTAGGTCGATTGTTAAAAATAAGTCGCCGCCATTGATGCCCTGACCTTCTAGCCGAATTCGCTGACCAGAAACGAGTCCACCAGGCATGGTCACTTCTAACAGCCGTCCATCTTCCAAGCGAATTCGCTCTTTTCCACCGTTGTAGGCTTTCTCCAAAGGAACCGTAAGCTGGGCTTCGGCGTCGCGAGGCTGAGGTTTTCGAGGGGCGGGCGTTTCGTCCGATCGGGATGAATTGGGTGGTCCCCAATTTTCTTGGGACTGTTCACGAGATCTAGCTGAACTGCCCCAGTCGTCGTCGCGAGCCTTTGACGGTCCCCAGTCGTCGTCCGATCGTCTCGCTTGAGCATCTCGGCGAGGCTCAGGACCTCGTGGCTCGGGGTTGCGCGCTTCATTAAATGCGTTGGGCCGGGGGGAAGGTTCGTTAAAATAGTTGTCTCGGCTGTTGGGGCGGCTAGAACTGTTCGGTCTAGCGGCGTTGCTGGAGTAGTCG
>JANMIS010000466.1:0-1456 GCA_031375925.1 Synechococcales cyanobacterium OTE_70_concoct_197_sub | reverse complement strand
CCCTGCTCAAAATCATCTTTTTTCGCCTCCACCACACAAACAAACGGAGCCTCCAGATATCGCTTCTGTCGGGCCACAAGATAATCCACATACCCAGCAGTCGTATCATCCGCCAACTGCGCCCCTTTCCAGACCTTAAGCGACTTAAACCCATAAATCGCCTCCTCACAAATCGCATCAATCAACAACTTCTTCGATTCCTCATAGCTTTGCAGATCAAACACCTCAGTCAATCGTGCCAGTCGCTCTAGGAAAAAAGCACTGGGTTCCGTTGATAAGGCTTCAAACTGCCAAGGGCGGAGCTCTTCTAGATCAAGATGCTTAAAGGCTTCCTTGTAGGTAAAGCTAGAAAAATGTTTCTTCTTTTTCAGTTTTTCAACTTTCTGCTTCTGTGCCACGCTTGCTACTCCTCGATTGATGCAACTGCCTTAGAACATCTACCGTGCAGACATCATGAGTCCAGTCATCCATGCCTGAGTGCCATAAACCTCATTCACTAAACCTGAAATGCCAAAGCTGACATCCAGATTATCCCAATGTACGGCGTCCCCGTTGGACGTTAGCCACAAATCCTCTAGCTCTTCAGGTGTAGCCCGATCGAGTCCTTGCAGTAGCCGACGCGGAATCCCGAGAAACAGATCATTTTTTAAGTAAATCACGATCGCATCTTGTGCCTCGTCGTAACACACTCGACTAGCCCTAGGTTCGGTCTGATTCGCCACCTCTCCTGACTTCATCGCCTGGGCGATTTGAACATCAAGGTCTTCGTCAGAGATGAGTTTTGTCCAATCTTTACGGATTTCCATGATACTTTTGCCATTCCTCTAAAAATTCTTCCTGTCGATCGGCCACAATGCGCCAAGCTTGCTTGATTTCTTCTTGTCCCAGTTTGCTGTAAATCTTGTCGATGGTGGGCGGATTGTCCCGGTCCCCGATGCCAATCTTTAGAACCCCCTTATCCTGACGATCGCCTTTTCTCTTTTTGTAAACATGAACGTGAGGGGGGCGATGATCGTTACTGAAGATATAGAAGATAAATCCCGTCTCTCGATCGGCATAAATTTTACCCATGGTCTATGTCAAATATTAGGGGCTTTTCGACAAATTTTGTGCCGTCTGAATAAGCTTAGCAATAGCCTCATTATAGCAACTTCGGAAACCAAGCTTTTTAAGGCCACTCAAACCCTTACGCAGCAAGCGTTTCAAACTCGTTAGAAAGGGGCCTCAGTGTGCTAAAATACAGTGATCCGATCGGCTAGTAAGCGTCTATAATTAAGCGCCTTACGAAAACTCTCAAAACCAGCCTAAAAACAGGTGGTTCTGGGCGATCGGACAACCTTACGAATTCTGCTTCTGGAGTATCTCTGCATATGACCTTTTCTCAAGACACGCCGAACGTGGAACGGATTGTTCCGACTGACCTGCGCAACGAGATGCAGCGCTCATACCTAGAATA
>JANMIS010000464.1:0-10118 GCA_031375925.1 Synechococcales cyanobacterium OTE_70_concoct_197_sub | reverse complement strand
GCTTCGCCGAGATGGCCAATGCCGATGTCTAGCTTGCCGCCCCGATCGAGAAAGTTGCGAAACTGCTGCAATAGCGCGTTGTCCAGAGTCGTCCGATCGGCTCTCGGGAACACCAGCATAAGGTGTCCTTGAGCATCTTTCAGGGCTTGCTCCAAAACTGTGCGGCTGTTGGCGTTGGGCTGAGTGCTATCTCCCACTTGCAAATCAAACATCAACTCGTAAGCATTAGATTCACCCTGGCCATCGGTGACAGCGACGACTTGGGTGCCCAGATCTTCGAGATGTATTTCTTGACGATCGATCCGATCGCCCAGGAATTTCATTTGATTACGAAGCGCGCTGAAGTCGAGCATCTCCGGCAGACGGTTCATCCAGCCGTGGAGGTGCTTTTGTTGCTGTTCGAGAGTTTGGGTCAGGGTTTGAATGCCTTCTAGGTCGCCTTTGAGCGGGGTGAGGCGGGTTTCGATAAGGGATTCCAGTTGGGTTTGGAGTTGAACGAGGTCATCTTCGGTGGCGTTGTCATCTTTAGTTTCAATTTGCTTCTGAAGCTGCGCGACAGTTTCCTGCAAGGCATCGAATTTTGCGACAAACTCTGGGTTGTGACGTTGGTGGCTGCCCATGTCGCTGTTGTTGCGGAGGAAGCCCGTCAAAGTGCTAACTTGTTGACGCAGGATTTTGGTGGTAACGCGCAGGGGGGCAACGGACTCGTCTACATGCTCGACGCGGTGACGAAGCTGTTCGAGTTCTTCGATGAGGCGGGTCATTTCGCGGCGAGGCACGAGTTCGCTGACGAGTTGCATCATGCCTTCGAGGTCTTGCTTGAGGCTAGCGGTGTCGATCGGGTTGGGCATCGCGTTGAAGCGACGGTTGATATAGTCGATTTGGCCTTGAAGCATCCTTAAGGTGCTGGGCTTGTAGGTGCGGCTGATGTCTTCAAGACCTGTTTGCAGATGGTTCATGCGGCCTTGAAGCTGCTTGAGTCCGGTGTCGGTTTCGCGGAGTTGTTCGAGGGAGACGCTGCGCTGCAAGGTTCCGGTGATGCGATCGATGGATTCTAAAATGCGGGATTGCTGAACTTGCATCTCGTTCAGGTCTGTCTTGATCACGCCGACTTCTTGGGCTTCGATCGCGCTGATGCGTTGATCTAGTTGGCTGTGAAGACGGTTGAGGTTGGTCCGATTTTTTTGCATCAAGGTTTTACGCAGGCTGGCAAGATCCCAGAAGGTGGGTAAACCTTGGATGCGCCGATCGAGGACTTCGAGTTGACGGTTGAGTTTGGTATCGACTAAGGCGATTTGCTCTTGACTTTGTTTCAAGACATTTTGGTCTAGGCGCTGACGGTTGATCACATTAAGCATCATGAGAAACGAGACGGGCGCGGCGGTGTAGGCGATTTGCTGGGTGGCGATCGAGGCGATCGATCCAAGACCAGACCCCGCGAGGAGCGCATATTCCGTTACATCAAGCCATTTTTCGTTTTTCATGATTTTGTGATTCCCTGATGAGTCTTGCGATCGGCCTTGAGAAAGAGATTTTAGCTAGTGTGTCTAAGACTACAAGCAGTCTTCCGTTTGGCCTAAGTACACCTTCATCTCTCTATACAAAGATTCCGGTCACTCATCAGGATTAGTTCATTGTGTAGATGTGAATTTTTTTGGAAGATTGAACGTTGATGCTGGAGGCTGTAGAGTGAATACATAGAAATGTATGGCTTTGTGTAGAGTTTTCTGTTGAAATCCCTTTTAGAATGTAACGTCCAAACTATGAAAACCTTGGGTGCACTGATTTTTGATGTGGATGGGACGATCGCAGAGACCGAGCGGGATGGTCATCGGGTGGCGTTTAATCGGGCGTTTGCGGCGAAGGGGTTGGGATGGATGTGGACGGTTGAGCAGTATGGGCGGCTGCTCGATGTGGCGGGCGGGAAAGAACGAATTGCTTACTATGCCGATCGGTTTATGCCAAATTTTCGCCCTCCGATGGATATGAAGACTTTTGCAGCGGAGCTTCATGCTCTGAAAGGAAAGTTTTATCGACAGTTGATAGAAGAAGGGGCGATCGGTTTGCGGCCTGGGATTCGTCGGTTGATAGAGGACTGTCGGGAGTCGGGGGTAAAGTTGGCAATCGCGACAACGAGTTCTTTGGATAGTGTGTTGCCATTATTGCAAACGGCCTTAGAAGTTGAGAGTGTTGAATGGTTTGATCTGATTGCAGCGGGGGATATTGTCCCGGTGAAAAAGCCTGCACCGGATATTTATCTGCATGTAATTCGAGAAATGGAAATTGATCCAGATTGTTGTTTGGTTTTGGAGGATTCGCAGCAGGGGTTACGATCGGCAGTTGCGGCGGGACTCAAAACCATTGTGACCTACAACGACTATACAAGGGGACAGGATTTCCGATCGGCGTCTTTAGTCATTGATGGGTTAGGAGATATTGACAGTCCGTTTCGGGTGACGGGCGGAGCCTGTCGGGACCAGCTTGGGTCGTCGCAGTTTTTTGATTTGGCATTGGCGAACCACCTAATTAATTTGTGATTTTTTATTAATGTCTTAGATCTTTTGCTACTATCCATCGATCGTACTAGGAAATCGCATCAGGCGCGGCTTCTGAAGGAGCTTGTGAAAGGGCTAATTGCTCACGCTTATGTAGCAGAAGAGCATCGATCGTTGCCTTCACCGTCCCCGCCACAGGTACCGCAATAAACACTCCCAACACCCCTGCGATCTTCAATCCCAACAGCAATGCAACAAAGATCCAAATGGGATTCAGCCCTGTAAAGTCACCCATCATCTTCGGAGCAATCAGATTGTCTCTAATTTGCTGGAGTAAAGTCGCTGTCATTCCCACCCACCAAGACAACCAAAAATCCTGCAACATTACCAACAAAAACACAGAACCAATCCCCAAAGCCGCACCAATGAAAGGAATGAGTTCGGCAACTCCAATTAAAAGCGCAAACAGCAATGCATAGGGGACTTTTAAAATAACAAACGCTGGAATCAATGTCACCGTCATGAATAACGCCAACACAAATTGACTCAAAAAGAAATTATGAAAATTTAGCCTCAAAGCTTGGCTCAGAGCATTTCCAAAGGGTTTGGGTAAGACTTCAGTGATGCCATCCCAAAGCTGCCCTCCGTAAAGCAACATATAAAATGCCATGACAATTACCAGCATCGTGTCCACAAAGCTAGATAATGTGCCGATCGCAAAGCCCAAGGCCTGCCTTGCTAATTCCTGACTTTGGCTTTCGATTTGTGCGCTCAATCGCCCACTAAATCCTTGCAAATCAATCGGTAAATTAAGCTGCTTTGCCCAAGCCTCCAGCGCAACGCCATGGGACTTCGCCGCTTCTAACCAACCCGGAATATTCGAAAACAATTGCGCAGTTTGATTCACCAGCAGCGGAATCACCGTCACGCCCACAACGGTCAATAATGTCACAGTTAACAACAGAACAATAATGATCCCGATCGCCCGAGGGATACGAATTTTTTCAAAAGCTCGCACTGGATAGTCAAGCAAAAATGCCAAAATTGCCGACACAATCAACAACGTCACTAACTGCTGAAAATAAGTCAACAGCATCCCCAGCATCCACACATTCAGAGCAACTAAAGGAAACAATAATCCAAAATATAATAGTCGCTTGAGATCACGGGTCGATCGACTCATTCTTCAACACTCCTCACTAAATCGATCGCCGACGTAGAGCCGTTCCACCTAACACCAAAGCACCGATCGTCAGCGCCCCCCAGCCCAAAGGCATCGGCAACCAGAATGCGGTGTCAATGTGATTTTTTTGCCCAGCTTTGAGATTCCAACTGGTCCCATTCACCTTTAATCCTAGGTTAAACAACTTGCCAGGGTCTACCAAAGTCTCTGCTCCTTCCAGCCCCAAAGCACTCAAATCAATATCAAAAATCAACCGATCGCGCTCAAACAGTAAGGCATTTCCCTGCATCACCTGCAACTTCGAAACGATCGTCGGGAGAGCATTTGGCAAACGGTCTTGCTCTAAATTTGCTGCAAAAAAACGATTGAACTTTGTCTCTAATTCCTTCGCATTATGAAACGGAACCGTCACGACCACATCTTTTTGAGATAGCGCCTTGTAGCTACCATCGACCGATCGAGTTTGCTGTTGAATGCGTTTTAACAGGGCTTGAGCGGTGGGATTGGTCGGGTTGGTGAGTTGAATATGCTGCGTCATTTCACCCGAATGGGGGCTATCGAGCTTTACGCCCAACTGATAGTCCACGCACCCCGTCATCAAGACACAGCAAAACATCACAGCCACACTGCGAACGATTTGCCACAGTCTTTTTCCGGTTATCCTTCCGAATCGCGCTACTCCCGTCATAAGTCCCTCGCCTGCATCACACAGGCATTACACGCAATGGGCACAAAAATGGACATCCGAAATCTCAATGCGTCGAATGCCCCTCTATCCTACAACTAAGCCCTACCATTAATCTCACTGCTCAAAGCGTAAAATCGCTACAGCAGCAACACAGGCTTTCGAGTGCCCTTATCCGGCTGGATTTGAACAAGAAGCTCGGTCAAGGGAACAATGCGGACCTGCTGCTGCTGAACGTTGACTTGATAAAGTTGCTGGTGAGTCGTGTCGAGCGCCGTCAGCCAGCCACTCCGAGGATGATAAGCTCCAGTATCAATATCGAGCCAGCCACTCCCACCGACTACATCCCCCGGCATCACACCGGAAAAGGTGAAGGTAATGGTGTGGCCTGTGATGATCAGCTTGTCTCTAAAGAAAGGCTTCGAACTACTGTGAAACTCGTCTCGGATCCAACAAAACTGCTGGGAGGTCTGCTGATGAATGGGCAAATTAGGATGGACTCCGGCATGAACCAGCCACAGATCGCCTAGATCTAAATAGGTCGGCAAAGTCTGGATCCAGTCTAAATGTTCTAATAGCGCTTCTACCGTTTCATAACTTGCCATGGTGGCTCGTCCGCCGCTGTGAAGCCATGCCTGAAGCGCAGGGCCGAAAACTTGACCCTTGGGGAAGGCTTCTAGGAGCATTTGTTCATGGTTGCCCATGACGCAGGGATATTGGTGCGATCGGACAAACTCCACCACTTGCGAGCTTTTCGGACCCCGATCGATCAGGTCCCCTAAAAAATAAATCTCATCCCCACGAGAAGGAGCAATAGTCTCCATGAGAAGCATAAGGCCATCATAATGACCATGAACATCCCCAATTACGATTCGCCGATTTGCGCGTTGACTCATTGCGACCGCTCTTTAATACACACTAAGACTCAACAGTGAACCTTTGAAATGGGCCTAACGCTTCTAGAAACAACCGTTTGGCGGTAGATATTTCAATGATGTATCAAGGTTGCCCATTCCGCACTGCCAAAATCTCGTACTTCAGAGGAAGAATCACAGTTCCTACAGAAACTTTATAAATAAATCTGCTTTTACAGCCTTATCGACCTAATGCCTTAATAAAAGACTGTAGTTCCGCAAAAATCGATCGTTTCTTCTGATCACTGCCCAAAGCAACAGCGAGTAGGTTCTCAATGCGTTCCGAGTCGGGCTTGAGGTACTCTTCGGCGATCACTTGCCAGTTGCCTTCCTGTTCGAGCCAAAGCTGCCAGGGCGTGGGATAAAAGCGGGTTAGAGCCACTTGGTCATCCATGGGACGGAGGTGGTAGCAGGGTTCGATCGTACTGAGGAAACGCTCACGCAAGGCTCGTCCCGCATAGCCAATGCCTACAATGCTGACATCCTCCAATCGAGGAAATAGCAAAATCACCGGAACATCGCCAGATTGGTTGCAGAGTTGCTCGACCGCCCCCACTTCGACGGCTGTGGCGGCGATGACGATGTAGAGTTTGTCGCCTTCGGTAATGTGCTCCATTGCCTCTGTGGTTTGCCTGGACCCAGCCACGTCCACACTGCGAAACTGAAAAGGTGAGTCGAGCCAATTTTTTTTCGCCCAGGCGGCTGTCCCGGCATCCGTAAAGAACAGCTTGACGCCTTCTCCCAATGCTTCAAACGTCTGGCAAAACTGCTGGGCGATCGGCATCACCTTTAATTCTGGAAACAACACTTCAACGGAAAGTCGGGTGTATCCCGCTTCTAGGGCCGCTTGGGTGGACACTTGGGCCTGGACGATCGCTTCCTCTAGGGAGTCGGGCAGCACCGTCGTTTTTTTTTCAGGAGTTACGTTGGGGTTTGTGATGGGAGAGGGGGAAGGTTGCCGTAGATTGCCTTGATCGGTTCAGAATGTTTTTACAGTTTACTGGGATCGAGGCTGAATCTAGCGTTTAATCGAGAGTCTTGACCGTGAGCAGTTGGGGCGGGGTGGCATCGGGAGGATAGAGCAGGCTGACTTCGACTTCTCTCATTTCACCAGATTTGAGATTGAGCTTGGCGAGCGCTTCCCCTTGCTGACCCCGACGCTGCATCAGATGAAAAAATCGTGTTTGAGGGACATTGGCGTCATCGATGTAACGCAGTCTGACGGTACCTCGGAAGAAGATTTTGGGTGCGGGTGGGTTCATGAAGAGGACTTGTTCTCGGCTTATGTCCTGTTTGAGCGGGGTTTCTAGGCTGATGGCGATGTTTTGAGATTGGTTGCTGGTGTTGTGGAGTGGAAGCGTTAGGGTGTATTGGATGCCATAGTTGCCATTGGCTAGGTAGGCGGTGTCGGGATAGCGCACAAGCATGGGGGCGCTTTGAACTTGGCCTGTGTTAAAGGTTCCTCGGGGAAGGGTGCTGATGGCGTAGGAAAAGGCACGACCTTTTTGAGGGATTTTGAGCTTGTCGCCTTGGTCAGTGAGGGTTGCGCTCCATTGAGATCCTCTGGCAACCCCTGCAACACGACCGTAGATGATTCGATCGTCGCCTTGATTTTTATCTTTTAAAGGGGTGGGGGCACGATCGCGAGGGCCTGCCAAGTTAGAGGTTGCCAGAAACCGCTGCCAGTCTTCCAACTCAGGAATCCGCTCCTCGCCTGAGGCATTTCTTGGGGCAAACATGGCCATGGAAGCGAGGTAGATGGTGCCAGTGCTATTCAGGCGAATTAGGGTTGATCGGCCATTGGAAGTGGGGGTGACGAGTCCGGCGGGAATGGGAAGGTTGAGGAGCATTCGGCTCTCTCCGGGGGCAAGCTGCATGATGACTGGGAGCCAGCCCGATCGTCGCCCCCGCAGGAGATCATTCATGACACGGCTACCGGGTCCCGAGTAGACATTACCTACGGGGTCTTCGATCGCGTCATTGAGATTGGCAAAAAGGGCATCGGGCCTTGTTAGGTAGCTTGCGCCTTGAAGAACGGTGACGGTAACGCTCTCAGCGGTGGGGTTTTGCAGAAGGATGCCTTGGAAAAGAGACTTGATTTCTCCAATGTGGGAGGCTTTGCTGATGTGGTGAGAGAAGACGTCAAAACGACCTTTGAAGCCGTAGTTGAGATGGGCGGCGGGGAAGGGAGATCTGGTATTTGGAAAAGTGGAGAGGAGAATGCCTTGTTCTGTGACGAGTTCGGGGCTGTTGCTGTTGAATACGGGAACCTCGTCTAGTTGTCCTGGCAACGGTCGAACCTCTTGGATGCTCAACACTTCTCGCTGGCGCGGCAAACTGTCTTGGGGGGGTAGCCTGTCTTGAGGGGGCAGCCGATAGAGGACCGGGTACCTTGGGATGAGCGTTGGGTTTGGAGTTGGATTGGGGGTTGGGCTGACGATCGGTGGAGTCGGGCTGGGAGTCGGAAGTTGGGCAAAGAGTGGCAGTAGCGGGAACATAAGGCAGTCAGGAATGAACAGACGATCTAATGAAAAGGGAAAGCGGAAGTCGTAAAAAATGTATTTTTGCGCAAATCTGCCCTATGAAACTTTAAAGCTTGATTGCACATTTTTATGCGACCTTCTCGTTAAATATTCCCTATGTCGCTTCTTCTGAGATATTTGACTTTACCCGAGACATTACTGAAATTTCAGGGTTTTTTAAGTTTTTCTTCGTTACTTCAGCCAAATTTAAGCTACCTTACGGATGCCTTTGTATCTTCTTCATAGTTCTAAGCCCCATGAGATTTATGATTCATCTGCGATTTGATTCTTTATGGTTTGCAGCTTTGCGGTTTCCTACAATCACGATCGGTGCGTTGGGATTATTTGCGGGATTGTCTTTGAGTTCCTCCGAGGCGGCAAGGGCTTCTGGGTATTGTGATGGACCACTCAAAGATGGAACGCTGCAAGGCAAACATACCTGCAAGTTTCCCAGTGGAATACGCTACGAAGGGGAAATGATGAATGGGGTTCGTCAAGGTCGTGGAACGCTAATCTATCCGGATGGGACGCAGTGCGAAGGAAGCTTTAAGGACAATGCCTTGACGGGAAATGCGGTCTGCAAATATGGCAGTGGTAATCGCTATGAAGGAGGCTTTGAAAAGGATGTGCGTCAGGGGCGGGGGGTGTTTATCTATGCCAATGGAACGCGCTGTGAAGGGGTGTTTCAGAATGATGCGATCGTGGGCATTGGCATTTGTTTGTTTCCGAGCGGCAATCGCTATGAAGGGGGATTTTGGCAAAATGAACCCACGGGATTAGGAACCCTGAGCTATGGTAACGGCGTGGTTTGCACTGGAAACTTTCAGCGTGGACAACTGCTGGGTCTTGCGCAGTGCGCGCTGCCAGGGGGCGATCGTTATGAGGGGAATCTGAACAATGGGCAATTTGACGGGATGGGCACTTATACTTATCAGGATGGCAGAAAAGTCGAGGGTCGCTGGCGGGATGGGCAATTGATTTCTCCTGTGTCTCCTTAAACTAAGATGTTGCGCGGTGGGTCTACGATCGGTGTCCATTTTGAGAAGGTTGCAGCTTGGCCAATGGGTTTGCCTTGGTCATCGCTGACCTCCCAGATAATTGCGTTTTCGACCCAAAATCTTTTGCCAGTGCGGCTAATGCGAACGCTGCGATAGTTGGCAATGTAGCCCTGTTCTTTAACGGCTTGCAGCAGCCGATCGCGGTGGATTTGGGCAAGGGGTTCGGCGGAGAGGCGAGAGGGGAGTGCGGTGAATTGCTCCCAGTCAAATTCCCAGAGGTCCAAGGCTGCTTGGTTGCCGTAGTTGAAAATAGGATCTTTGGCGGTGTTGTGGGAAACAATGACAAAGTTTGCATTGAACAGGTTTTGAGCTTGGACTTCGATCGGGGTGCTTCGATCGATTAGTTCCTGATGAGTGAGTGCTTTGAAGCTATTGAGTAAATGTTGACTATGGTTGATTAATGCAGGGGCGATCGACATGGGAGGTTGGTAGATGCGGAATACGGACCTAATCTTACCTAGGAATGGCGTGAGCGGTCGATTTTTGAACAATGAATCTGTCACGATCGACGCTTAAACATTGATAGTTAGATTAAATGCCGCTTCGGTCAAGATTGCCGATCGATTTCCACCATTGACAGCAACGTATTTATCAAGCCTTGATAAGATTCGCTCAGGCATCGTTATGTTAATCCGCTTCATTTCTCCAGAAATCTCAGAGGGATTAATTTCAATCAGCATAAAGATGCCATCCCGAAACTCAGGATGATTCTGATAGGTTTCAACTGAACTAGGCAGTGGAACAGGCTCATCGTCTAGCAGCAAACCCTCGACATGACAAAGAATTGCATCTCTTGCCATATCAAGCGCTTCTTCAATGCTCTCACCAGCAGAGAAGCATCCTGGAAGATCTGGAATAGTAACTCCATAGTCAGAGTCTGGATCTTTGTGAATGACGATCGGATAACGCATTTAGATGACCTACGAGCTTTATTGCTAACTATATATTTTGAACAAAGTTTTCTGTAAGACTTATATCATTAGAGATCCCAATCCCAACCAGCTTGTTTGTATATACTTTTAAGCGTTCCTATCGCAATATCTTTTCTGGGGGTAGGTACGGTGACACGTCTAGAACGTTTCTTAATCTCCCCATCTTCTTCAAACTCCTCAACTTTTTTGTATTGGGCATGACTACTTCCTCCAGTTTTTTGTTTGGTCCATCCTTTATCGCCCGGATGAAATTCCTCTCTAACGTTAGAAAAGCTCCGTAAACATGGGGGGCAGCGCGCGACGACATCCGTGGTCGACCAGAACAACTG
>JANMIS010000387.1:0-4445 GCA_031375925.1 Synechococcales cyanobacterium OTE_70_concoct_197_sub | reverse complement strand
GAAAAGATGTCGATCGACATGGGGCTAACGAAGTACTCCGCTGCGAGAAGAATTGATCTATTAATCGCCCCGAGGGATGGGCTTACGTCGATGAACACTAGGACGTAAACTCATAAACGCTGCGCAGGATTCCCAAATCAGCGGTCATGTGATTCAAGCTCCCAAACGGGAGCATGGAAATGGGCCGCTACGAGCTTACAGACGCCGAGTGGAAGGCTATCGAGCCGCACTTGCCGAACAAGCCGCGGGGAGTTCCCCGCGTTGATGACCGGCGCGTTCTCAACGGCATCTTTTGGGTCCTAAGGTCAGGTGCGCCGTGGGCCGATTTGCCTGATCGATACGGTCCCCGCACCACTGTCTACAATCGCTTTAACCGCTGGAGAAAAGCTGGCGTATGGGACCGGTTAATGGACGTAATCGTCGCCGCACATGACGGCGATGTACAGATGATCGACACTTCGGTTGTTCGGGTCCATCAGCAGGGCGCGACAGCAAAAAGGGGGATCAAGATCGATGTCTGGGTCGCTCCCGAGGCGGCCTGACGACGAAGATCCACGCGCTGGTCGACAAACAAGGACGGCCTATCAGGCTGAAGTTAACAGCGGGCCAGGACGCGGATGTTTCCAGCGCCGCGGAAATGATCGCTGAACTTCCCGCCGGGGCTGTGCTGCTGGCTGATAAGGGCTACGACGCTAACACGCTGAGGGAAGCGGTAAGTGAGCGCGGGGCATGGGCGAACATCCCGCCGAAATCTAACCGTAAGGATCCCATCTGCTTCAGCAAGTATCTCTACAAAGCGCGCAACCTCGTCGAACGGTTTTTCAACAAGATCAAACACTATCGTCGCATCGCGACCCGATATGATAAAACAGCCGAGAACTTCCTAGCCGCTCTACAACTCGTCGCGGTTCGCATCTGGTTACGCGCTAATGAGTCTACGTCCTAGTCTCACTGCTTGAATATTCGCAATATCTTGCGTAATCTGCGAGCAACATTGGCGGAAAAGACCAACGCTGCCTTACTTGGCGGCACGGGAGGGTGTTTTGTGTTTGCTTTGGATCGGAGCAATCGATCGTTAGACTTTAATGATCTAGTTGTTCTCTGATCCAATTTCTGAACGATCGAACAATTGCTAAATATCCACTGGTTTTCGATTTTTGGAGGAATGCTGTGATTTCTAAGAGAGGTATGTTTGGGAAGAATTGACTGGTTGTGATAGAAACGTATTGCCCATTTTCTAGCTGCTTAATGGACAATGCTTTTCCGAGCGTTGCTGAATTCGTGTTCGGGGGAAGGAGACATAATTTCTAGTGAACCTCGGTTATAGGTCAGTCGCAGTCGCCGATCGCTCAGTTCCATAAGCAGCCGTTCGTAGGTTTGCCAGGTAATCCCAGAAAGCTGAACACTGTTAGTACTAGGGACGGTACTAGGAGGGTTTAAGGTTGCAGTCATGGTGAAAGCCTGCATAAAGATGTCTCAAGTTTAACTCAAAAGGCCGATTGCTCCCCAGATCCCAGAATTGTGGCTGGAGAGCAATCACGATCGCTGGGATAATAATCCGCACCCAAATATTACCCGGGCGGGTAATGCGTTTTACGATCGCATTCACCACAATTAATAATCAAGCATCTACCTTCTGATTGATAACTAAACCTTGGAGGTCCGTAGTGATCACTAACATAAAAAATCACCAACCCAAACAATCCAACTGGCATATTGGCGCAAGTATCATCCGCAGCATTGTATTGATCATTGTGTTAATCATTGTGATGCTTGGATGCCTGTCATTCTCCTCTGTCGCGTTCGCCGCCGATCGAGAAATGGGTGGCTACGTCGATCGGGCCGAAGACCGTTTCGTCCGCAATGTCTGGAATTTTAATAAAAATTTTCAAGACTGGCAAACCGTGGGCGGCAATCGCTGGAAAGTCTCGCAATACTACTGGGCAGAGCCGTTTGAGTTCAATGACTCACATCAAAGCTTTGTTGATGCAATGGATTTCAGCTTCGTTGCAGGTCACGGCGATCGTTACTACATCGAGACTAACCAGAGCACCGGAACAGGGGTCGATCTCCGCGACAGTCCCGCTTATGGCGATCTCTCGCGTGGAGGCGACCTGGAGTTTCTAATTATTGAATCGTGCAATACTGTCGCTTCCGCACCAGAAGCCAGTGACTGGTGGACCCCATGGACTTCGATTTTTCAGGGTCTCCATCAACTGGTGGGGTTCCGGACATTAAGCTACTCGGATAATGGCATTCCGAATCGATATGCCAACAAACTCAAAGCGAACGGTGGCATCTGGCAGTCATGGTTCGATGCGGTGAATGAGGAGCGGGTTTATTCCACGGCAGTTGCGCCCGATGGTGCGCCCTATCCCGGCTACGCCAGCGCAGTTATGTATACGACGACGGAAAACGATCGACTTGGCAGCTATGCGAATGATCCCGCCGGAGGCTCAGTCGGAATGAAAACCTGGTGGCAATACTAACCTCCTTTACCCCCTTCACCCCTTAGAAAGGACGATCCGATGAAAAAAATCTTCTCGTTTACACTCGCCTTTATATTCGCTGTCATCATGGTCATCATCGGGGGCAAAACGGTTCCCATGCTCAGCCCCATGCTCAGTGCCGCAGCCCAAACCTCGGACAAGATGACCTACCTATATCAATTTGATCAATCAGCTTTAGCAAACGCTGATCCGAAGGATCTAATCAATCGCTTTCTTGGCACCACCGATGTCTCAAACGCCCATCGGTCTGATGATGGCACGGTTTACTTTTCGGCGTCCGATGACTTCAACACCACCTTAGAGCATAACTCAGCTACGGGTGAACTTCGCTTCCACCGTGGAATGAACCGTTACCTCAGCGATTTTGTGCCGAAATTACCAAGCCGGGATGAGGCGGTGCGTCAGACCCAGAAGTTTCTGAAAGCGAACGAGCTACTTCCGAACAATGTGGGTGAAATTAAGCTGGCCCACGTTGGTGGATTGCGGGCAATGAATACGATCGACGGCAAGCAAGCAGGACCTGTACTTGATAAGTTAGTCACCGTCAGTTATTCGCGGGTTGTAGATGGACTTCCCGTGGTGGGTCCCGGCTCCAAACTGGTGCTCGATTTGGGTGACCAAGGAGAAGTGGTGGGTCTCGTCCGCCACTGGCGCGAACTGGACAAGAGCAACCGTAAAGCGATTCCGAGAAAGGAACTTTATTCTAGTAAAGAAGCATTAGCGTTAGCCAAACGCCAAATTGCCGTTGAGTATGGTGAAAAAGCCTCATTCAAAATCCGAAATTCTAGCCGTGCTTATTTTGACAATAACGGTAGTATCCTCCAGCCGGTGTATGTATTTGAAACCACGATCGCATTAGCCGATCGCACAGTTAAGCCATTCAACTATCTGTGTGTGATTCAAGGACTGAAGCAATCACCAGAGCCGCTGAACCTAACCGTAATTGATGAAAAGGCAAGGGAACTGATTCAGACTTCAGTGATTGGGGAAAAACCACCAATCCCATCAGAAAAGGAGATCAATGACTAAAAATTGATTCCATATAGAACGATCGCCGACAATATCACCCGTAAGGGTAATGAGTTGGGCGATCGTTTTATAAAGGAAAGTCGGCAAAAGGTCCGCTAACGGCTTCAGTGGCCTTGGATAAGTTGGGGGTTGGGTCGGTCGTGTAATCAATGAAATGGGCATAGCCCGATCGAATGATAATGTCTTCAATAATTTGTTTAAGATCGATGGTGGGTTCTGGGTCTGTGACTTGGAGCGGAATTGGGATTATGGGCATTAGATCTTGGAGATTAAAGGAATAAAGATCTGCCCCTGGAAGATCGGCTTCTCGACTAATCAAAACATGATAATCAGACGATAAGGCATCATTCATGGGTAAAGAATCGCCCGATCGCAAGAGATCGATTTCGACTAAATGCGTTCGGCTATTCAAAACCCGTTGTCGTTTCTCTTCATATTTTTGGCGTCCTTGTCCACGCTTATTTGTAGGTGACAAAATCTCGATCGTCGTGATGACTAGTCCCGTTGCGGCTTCTTTGATTTCTAGATAAGCTTCTCTAATTTCTGTTCGGCCAATTAATTGAAGATTGCTATCGGTGACTTGGTAGATACGTTTTTCAATATCGACTTGATAACGCGGCAGTAGGAGTGGCGTGAGAATATCTGCGATTGCGACGATGAACCGATTGTGGACGGTGGACCAGCGATCGGGATGTTCTAGATAAGGATTCATGCCGGGAAAGAGGGGGACGCATTGTAAGGCTATGAAACAGAATATTTTCAGTATACTTCAAGGCTTTTGGGGCGGGCGATCGGTCAATTTGGAGAGCCGATTAGGGTGAAGGCGGCCCAGTCTTTGGGGGAGGGGTTGGTTTTTAGAGTGGTGAGCATGGCTTGGCGGAGGGCTTGTGCGCTGTCGAATTGTGA
>JANMIS010000321.1:0-4262 GCA_031375925.1 Synechococcales cyanobacterium OTE_70_concoct_197_sub | reverse complement strand
CCATCCCTGAACCAACCCTCAGATCTTCCTGAGATAAACTGAAAGTGAGGTAGGCATCGTGCCTTCCTTCAATCCGCTAAGTTGGCCTCAAGCAAGAAGCTTACACCACCTTCATCACTCGAGAGTCTTAACTCATGCACGCCGAACTACGATTCATGGCTTGTGCCTTTTTCGCATTCCGTATCTTTGTCGTCTTGCTCATTGGCTCGACGGTTGGCAGGTGCCAAGAAAAGCTGGTCGATCCCTATCCGAATTCAATGCAGGGCGCAAAGGCCCTCTTGCAAGAGTATTTAAAACCGGGAGCCGACGTAGCCGCGTTGACCAAAAAACTGCAACCGACCGACAAAGATTATGAATCGGTATTCAAACCTGAACGCTCCAAGAAACTGGCGGAAATGTATGCACAGCCTTGGAAAGACGCACTCATAGGCATAGCGCCTAAGCCAGGGCAAACGGAGCTTTTGCTCTTTTCTGCGACTTCCGAAGAGTTGCAGAAGTGGACGGGAAATGCGAAACAGTATTTTCCTGGCGGCTATGAAAAAATAGGGCCGAGCATTGCCGACGGATTCACTTTTTATAGGTTCAAGTTTGTGAGTCCGGGGGAGAAGCTTGGAATGGCTTTTGATGGACTGGTGCATGTGAATGGTCATTGGCGTTTGTTCCCAAAGCCATATCGTGTATTCGAGGAATCTAAATAGCATTCATTAACTCCAACACAACGTAAAAAGAGGCAGCAGAAGAAATCGAAGAGTCGAAAAGAGATACTGCTCATGGCGGAACCGCAATCAAATGCGCCGGCTCTACAAGTCATACCAAATGCCACGAAAGTCCCTGACAAGCCAAGATGGCGAGGTGTTTACGTTGAAGAGGAGTTGTACGTACTTGGATGGAGCTCCACCTATCTTTAGGCCAGCGTGACGCAACGTCCAAAGTGGCGGGTTGTTTGTTCGCATGCTATAACGCTCACTCATTCTTTCGATCGCTCCCTTCTACGAACCAAGCTCCAACCATTGATCCACTTGACTCCCACTTCTTTCACCCGCCGCCAGTGGATTAGTTTGTTTGCGCTCGCTGCAGCACAATTCATCAACCTCTTGGATTTCATGTTGGTCATGCCATTGGGGCCTCGGTTTATTGAGGAAATGAAGATTTCTCCAGAACAGTTCGGGCATATGGTGGCAAGCTACGGCTTCGCTGCGTTTGGAGGTGGAATGCTCGCCTCCGGGTTTATTGATCGATTCGAGCGCAAACGAGCAATGCTAGTTGTGTTCGCCTTGTTCAGCGTTTGCACGTTCTTTTGTGGTGTTGCAAACGATTATCTTTCGCTTGTTTTAGCACGGGCGATGACCGGGATCTTTGGCGGTGTGGTTGGTTCGATGACGATGACGTTGGTTAGTGACTTGTTCCACGAAAGCCGACGCGGATTTGCCTTAGGAATCGTTGCCGTCTCGTTCGCTGTCGCTTCGATCATCGGTGTCCCAATGTCGCTTTGGGTCGCCGATGTTTCGCAGTCGGTCCGCATCCCGTTTTTCGCGTTAGCAGTCGTTTCTGCAGTCATCTGGTTCCTCATGTTGGCTTCTCTTCCGACGCTAAGAGGCCATATTCTACCCCGACCTGCATCGTACTGGAAAACGCTTCGCGAGCAGTTTAGTATCCCGAGCCACTGTCTGGCTTACGTCTATACGGTGTCATTAGTTTTTGGGACATTCACTGTTGCACCCTATATTGCAACCTATATGGTTACCAACGTGGGCTTGAGGAAATTCGATGTGAAGTACATTTACATATTCGGGGGGAGTTGCACGTTTATTGCTATGCCGATGATTGGAAAGCTAACCGATCGATTGGGCAAGAAGACGGTCTATTGGATTTTTGCGACCCTAACCATTATTCCGACGTTGCTGATCACCAATCTTGGCCTTGTTTCCTTGCCGCTCGCGATTTCTGTTACCACGCTATATATGACATTGACGTCGGGCCGAATGGTGCCGGCACAAGCCTTGATAGCAGCGGCAACAATTCCCAGCCGTCGGGCAGGGTTCATGAGTGTGAACAGCGCGATTCAGCATTTGGCGAGCGGAATGGCGGCGAGTCTGTCAGCCGCAATACTTCGGACAGGTGAGAAAAACGAAATCGTTGGATTCTGGATGATCGGTGTTGTCGCGACGACTGCAACGTTGATTAGCTTGCCGCTGGCTGGGATATTGCTCAATAGTTCTTTGAAAACACAAGCGGCACCGCTAAATGTAGTTGAATAAACTCAATTGCGACGCGTTCCCAAGTAGTTTCAAGCTGGCTTCGTAGGATACTTGCCTTGCTTGAAGATCCGAAATGGTTTGTACTAAGTCGGCTTCGAAGTTGCGGGACTCGTCTGCCCTGAGTTCGATTTTATTGTCCTCTTGCAGGCTCTTTAGGTCGTCGATGCGTTGCTGCTGAACACCCAATCCGCCCCGAGTCAGGGAAAGTCGCGACAAATCGTGATCGATCAACTCAATTGCGCGTGCGATCGCAGTGGTGTCCTGTGCGGTGATCGCTTCTCGCAATCGTATCAACGAATTAAAGACCCCTTTAACTTCTTGCGGATTCGGGTCCGTGCCTTCGACGGAATAGGTCGTTCCAACAAGCGTCGCTTCTGCCTCCGTTCGCCCCTTTGGAATCAGCCCTAATCCCCAGGCTGCTTGGCTACCTCCGGCATTTCGAATCTTGATAGGACCTGGAGTGGTGGTTAGGGGCGGCCCCAAAGGATTGGGAACATATTCAGCGGAACTGACTGTGATTCCGTTACCGACGGCATTCAAGCTGACGGTTATCTTGGTCGCAGGATCTTGATTGACCACGTGATTGTTGATACGGTCGATCACATCTTGAACGGTAGTCGTACCGATCAAATCGATCGAAAATTCGCTTCCATCGTTTCTTTGAAAGGTCAGGTCTGCCCCGTCGGATTGATTGACCCCTAGGCCAAAATTCAGTTGGTCCAACCGCAATTGACCATGAAATGTGCGAAGACCGAGTCGTTCGGCGACGTCGCCGGTGCTTTCACTAATCGAAAAATCTGTACCACTCTGTGTTGACCGTAACCGTAGGTTTCGACCGTCTGGAGTGATATCGGCACGAACCGCGGCTCCTGAGCCATTGATCTTATTGGTGATATCCTCGAGCGTTACCGCTGTGCCAAGCTGAATGTTGTACGTCCTGCCATTTTGTTCGATTCGAAGGCCACCGTTGGCGTTGAAACCAGCACCGCCATTCAGTTGGGAAAGGAGCGTTGTCGGCCTCAGAATTGGATCTAGAGAAGTGCCGGTGATCGGCAATGGGGTGGAGGGCGTCTCGGAGAGGATTCCTAAATCCGCCGCGGTTCGGCCCGTTCCCGATTCCAGAATGCGCAGCTGCCCAGGTAAACCGTCTTGATAACCGGCAACGATCGCACCGTTGCTTACGCTGAATTGAACTTTTCGACCACTCAAGGGCACTGCTGCATTCACTCGTTCTATTACGTCTCCAAGCGTTTCCGCCCCTGCCAGGTCGACGGTCACTCTTTCGTTGCCATCGGAGATTTGAATAGCACCTGGCGAGATCCCTTGTCCACCATTCAAGTCTGCCAACCGCGTGCTCCCAATGGCTACTGGATCTAAGTCGACGCGAGAAACGACACCGTCCGAGATGAGGCCGAGTGCCTTCTGGCCTGTTACGTTGTGCGCGACATATTCGCCGCTGTCTGCGATTGTTAGCAGGCTTGAATCATTACCGTTAAATTGAATCGTATTTCTTACGTCAGCAACGGTTGGAGTATCCACCCGGCCCCCTGTAAACAGATAACGATCCTGATAGCGAGTGTTGGCCGCGGCAGTGAGTCGTTCTATGGTAGCGTTGATCTGCGAGACCCAGCCGGCTCGTTCCTCCTCGCTATTGACGTTGCCTGCGCTTTCAACACCGAGGCCGCGTATCTCAGTCAGCGTATCTTGAACATTTCCCAGGGTCGATTCTGTTACGTTGAGGTAACCTTGCGAGGATTCGAGATTGCGTAGGGTCTGATCTCGAAACTCAAGATCGCGTTGGATACCGATGACACGTATTGCCGCGGTCGGGTCCTGGCTGGGAAAACTAAAACGCTTACCGGAGCTAAGTTGATCCTCAAGTTGTTGTATTCCTTGTTTGCTGACCTGGACTTGATAGAGCGAGCGGTACCTAGAGAGAGCATCGCTCGTGCGACCAGCAACAACAGGATAAAAAGAGCTTAGTGCCATGGGGAGTGGTTTCGT
>JANMIS010000318.1:0-7834 GCA_031375925.1 Synechococcales cyanobacterium OTE_70_concoct_197_sub | reverse complement strand
ATCACCGCCGCGCAGAAAATCCCCACCAACGCATTGAAAATTGGCATAAAAATCGAAAACGCAATGGGAAAAGCTCCCGCTCGTTTTAGATCTCCAATTCGCTGCGCCGAAACAAGTCCCATATCCAACAAGAAAAACACCAACACTCCGTAGAACATATCCTCCACGAAAGGCTTCATCTTAGTCCAGCCCGACTCTCCCGTCCAATACCCCGCCGCTAAGCTAATCATCAACAGAAAGACCGACCCATTTAAGAATGCTTCCCGCAGCACTTCACCCCAAGAAAAATCCGGATCTTCCGGTTTTCTCTTCGCATAGAGCCGCACCAGCAACAGCCCCACAATAATGGCCGGAGACTCCATCAACGCCAGCGCCGCGATCATATGTCCGCCGTAGTCAACATTCAGCTTACTCAAGAACGAGGTCGCCGTCACAAAGGTCACAGCACTGATGGATCCATAGGTCGCTGCGATCGCCGCCGCATTATAAGTATCAAACTTCAAGCGCAACACTAAAAATGCATACACGGGCACCAGGCAAGCCATTGCTACCGAAGTGAAAAGCGTCAAGACAATTTCAGGCGTAAACCCACTTTCCATGATTTCATGACCGCCCTTAAAACCGATCGCCATCAAAAGATAAAGTGAAAACAGCTTCGGTAACGGCTTAGGAATTTCCAAATCCGACTTCACTAAAGTGGCAATCATCCCACCAAAGAAGAACAAAACCGGAGGATTCAAAATATTGAGCAGAATAGAACTCGAATTCATCAAACAAACCTCTATTCTTCACTCATGGACAGACGACCTCGACGTTTCCGGGCTTCCATCGCCCGCTCCAACATCGTCAACAGCCCCGGCGACTCATTCTCAAGCTGAAGCAAAAACCGCTCCCCCTCTTCCACATCCCCCGGATCCTCTCCTGTTTCCATCACGGTCTGCAAGCGAGGCAATGCAAGCTCATCCACAAGCTGAACCAAACTATAAAGACAGCGATTGAACTGCCGCTCAGTCAACAGCGCATCCTCCAAAGGGAACTCGATAATGGCCCGAATCTCGCCGTCGGAGGGATCATACTCCCATTGCAGCATCTTGGTTTCCCAGGAAATACAGAGCATAGTCTGAAGAATAGCGGTTTTATGGGGATGGTCCTTTACATCAGTCAAGACGCGGGGTGCATAGATTTCAAAGAATTCGCCCTCTTCATCCAACTGAATCACAATTAAAAACTGATCTAAATTTTCCGCATACACCCCAGTAATGATGCGATTTTCATCGGCTTCTACTCGATATTTCCAGCCCTTTTTGTCCAAGTAGCCTTTGATTTGTTCGAGAGTTGCTGCCATGATGTGTGATTCCTATCCATTCAGTTGAGATCGAAAATTTAAAAAGCGCAAAATGACTCTGGAATATAGTAACCCTAATTTGCTTTAACGGAATCCATGATTGTGCCAGAGACATCTAGCAATCTGTTCGTATAAGAATTCAACAGGACCAGAATTGTCCAGGACAACATTCGCCCGATCGCACTTCACTTGAATATCCCACTGCGCCGAAATCCGCGCCATTGCTTCTTCTTGCGTTAGTGAGGACCGATCGCGCAGCCGTTGAAGCTGCTGTTCCCGATGGCAGTATATCACCCAGATTTCGTCCACAAGCTCAGTCATCGCCGTCTCAAAGAGTAGAGGCACCACCCAAACAATCGGCTCAGCAGGCGTTTTGATAGTATCTTGATCCCTGAAGAAGTTTGCTGTATCGGTCTGCATTCGGTGTCGCACCTCGGGATGAATTTGGGCTTCAAGCCAAGCGCGCTCCGTCGAATCCGCAAAAACAATTTGACCTAAGGCCGCCCGATCGAGTTGACCATCTGGCAACAAAAGTTTGGATCCATAACGGCCTACGATCGCCGCCAAAACTGGACTCCCGATCGCCACCGCCTCCCGCGCATAAACATCCGCATCCAACACCCTCAGCCCATGGTGCGTTTCCAATCGCCGCGAAACCATTGTTTTACCCATGGCAATGCCACCCGTGATCCCAATAATCTTCATACGGGCGGTTCAATGGGTTCAATTGGGGCCTTACGAACCGATCGTGTCGCTAAGAGACCATACTTCGGAGCCACCACCATCGCCATACAAAACAGCACCGTCTGAAGCACCACAATACAGCCGCCCGTCGAACCATCAATGAAATAACTCAAATACGTGCCCATCACGCTAGAAAACACCCCCGATGCCATTGCAATCCACACCATTCGATCGAACCTATCCGTCAATAAATACGCCGTTGCACCCGGCGTCACCAACATCGCCACGACCAAAATCACACCCACCGTCTGCAATCCCGCCACCGCCGTCAAGGACAGCAGCGACAGCAGAACATAGTGTAAAAAACCAGTGTTTAGACCGATCGATCGGGCATGGGTCGAATCAAAACAAAATAGAACTAGATCTTTCTGCAACAATGCTAGAACGACTAAAACAATTACACTAATAATAGCAGTCTGAATAATATCTCCGTCAGCAATCCCCAACACATTCCCAAACAGAATATGTGTCAGATCAACACTACTTTTAGTTTTCGAGACCATCACTAGCCCCAATGCAAACAACCCCGTAAACACAACCCCAATTACCGTATCTTCTTTAATCCGAGTCTTCGACTGAATAAACCCGATCGCCGCCACCGAACCCACCCCAAAAACAAAGGCTCCGATCGCAAAGGGAATATTGAGTAAATAAGCAATCACCACCCCCGGCATCACTGCATGGGAAACCGCATCGCCCATTAACGCCCAACCCTTAAGAGTCATGTAGCAGGACAGAGCAGAGCAAACCAAACCCACAAGGGCACTAACTGCGATCGCTTTAAGCATAAATTCATGCTGCAAAGGCGCTAACAAATCCGGCAACATCAATAGCAAATCCATACTAATACCCTTTCAATCCCTTAACAGAACCCCCAAAGGTCCGAGACAGATTCTCTTCCGTAAAGACTTCAGAAGTTTCCCCATAGGCCAAGATGCTGCGATTAATCAACACAACTTGATCGCAAAAAGTCGTAATTGATGACAGATCATGGGTCGAGATTAAAATGGTATGGCCTGCATCTCGCAGCGACATGAGTAAATTAATCATCAACTTTTCAGTTTTGATATCCACTCCTGCAAAGGGTTCATCTAACAACAAAACTGGACTCTGCTGAGCTAAGGCCCTCGCGAAAAATGCCCGTTTCTTTTGGCCACCCGAGAGTTCCCCGATTTGCCGATCGCACAGGTCCGACAGTTCGACTCTCGCAAGGCTTTCATGAACAATGGCCCGATCGGAAGCTTTGGGCGATCGGAGCCAATTCATATAGCCGTAACGCCCCATCATCACCACATCTTCCACATTCACCGGGAAATTCCAATCCACATCTTCAGACTGCGGCACGTAGGCAATTTGGCTTCGTTTTTGAGCCGATTTTACAGGCAGACCGTTAACTAGAACTTTCCCCTCATCTGGCTTGACAAATCCCATGATGGCTTTGAAAAGGGTGGATTTGCCTGCACCGTTCATGCCGACGAGTCCGCAGATGGTGCCGGGGGCGAGTTTGAGTGAAGCTCGGTGGAGGGCGATTTTGCCGTGGTAGGCGATCGTGACGTTTTGCAGATCGAGGGCGGAGTTCATGGTGGGATGGGTTGTTGAGTAGTGCATGGTTAGTTCTTTGGGGTGAGGGCTTGGAGGAGTGTGGTGACGTTGTGGTCTAGGAGCTTGAGGTAGGTGGGAGCGCTTCCGTCTGGGGGAGAGAGGGAGTCTACGTAGAAGGTTCCGGCGAAGGTGGCTCCGGATTCTTTGGCGACTTGGCGTTGGGCTTTGTCGTTGACGGTGCTTTCACAAAATACTGCTGGGATTTGATTGGTTTTGACGGCTTCGATCGTTCGGATAATCTGTTTTGGGGTGGCTTGCTGTTCGGAGTTGACGGCCCAGAGGTAGTGTTCTTTTAGGCCGTAGTCGCGGGCGAGGTAGGGAAATGCGCCTTCGCAGGTGACGAGGTGACGCTTGGATTCGGGGAGTTTGGCGATCGTGGTTTTTAGTTGCTGATCGAGCTTCCGAATTTTTGCACTGTAGATGGCGGCATTCTGTTGATAAGTGGTGGCGTTTTTGGGGTCGAGTTCGGCTAGGGCTTGGCGAGTGTTTTCGACATAAATAAGGGCATTCTGCGGCGACATCCAGGCGTGGGGATTGGGTTTGCCTTGGTAAGCGTCTTCGGTGATGTCAGTAGTCTTGACCCCGGCGCTCAAGGTTTTTCGGGGGACCTTGGGGAGATTGGTGTAGAAGCGATCGGCCCAGCGTTCGAGATTCAGGCCATTGTCAAGAATCAGGTCAGCGTCTTTGGCTCGTTCTAGATCGCTAGGGGTAGGTTCGTAGCCATGAATTTCGGCTCCGGGCTTGACTATAGAAGTGACGATCGCCTTGTCTCCTGCGACATTTTGCACGATGTCAGCGAGGACAGTGAAAGTGGTCAGCACAACTTTTTTGTCTCGGGGTGCTTTGGTCACATTATTTGTGCAGCCGCCTAGCACGACTCCAGCCAAACCAATGGACAACACCGTACAAACTAACGTTCGAGGGAAGCTAAGGTGAGTCTTGGCATAGGGCTTGGAGGGATTAGAAGCCATGGATGACATTTCATAATTGTTTCATCTTTCACAATCTAGCATAGTGATTCTTGAAAATGAAAGGATTATGAAAAGATTTAAGACTTGGGGGTGATTGAGGTGCGACCAATTAGCCGATCGCACCTCATCACCCCCAAATTCAATCCCTTAAGCCCCTGCCAAAATCTGGGTTAAAGCCTCTGAAACAGAGGTGTAGGTGAATTTAAATCCTGTGGAAAGCGATCGGGTTGGCAGCACTTTCTGGCCTTCCAATACGAGTTTTGCACCTTCCCCAAGCAAGCCTTCCAGCACAAACCCAGGCACCGGAACCCAGGATGGACGTCCTAAAGCTTTGCCCATCTCGTTGCAAAATTCATTCATGTTCACAGGGTTTGGGGCGGTGGCGTTATAAATTCCTTCGAGATTAGATTGCTTCAGGGCTTGCATCAAGAGCGCCACTACGTCATCGCGATGAATCCAAGAAAACCATTGCTTTCCACTACCGATCGGTCCCCCGGCAAACATTTTAAAGGGCGGCAACATTTTGCCTACAGCGCCGCCCATTCCCAGCACAATGCCAAACCGGACGATCGCTAACCGCACGCCCGCTGCTTGCACCCCATTAGCCGCCGCTTCCCAATTTTTACAAATCTCCGCAAGGTAATCATCCCCTGGCGCACTGCTCTCATCAAAGGTTGAGGTTTCGCTGGTGCCATAGAAGCCGATCGCCGAAGCACTGACCAAAACCTTGGGCTTTTCCGGGGCGGCAGTGATCGCTTCGACGAGTTTTTCCGTGGTGATGACGCGGCTGTCCATGAGTAGCTTTTTGCGATCGGGGGTCCAGCGGGATTCGGAGATGGGTTCGCCTGCGAGGTTAACTACGCCGTCGCAACCTGAAATACTGCGCTGCCAGTCACCAGAGTTCATCGGATCGTAGGAGACTATAGTGACGTTGGGATAGACCTCGACGGGGAACTGCTGACGGGCACGATCGGCATTGCGGGTGAGCAGCACCGTCTGATGACCACCCGCCTCCAACTGTTCCACCAACCGACTCCCCACAAATCCTGTTCCACCCGTGACTGCGACTTTCATAGCTTTTTCTTAAAATTGCGTTACATGTTTCGCCTTTCATTTTAGGGTAAAGAGAGGGGGGGAATTTTTGAATTTTGAATTTTATGTTTTAAAGGGTGGAACTGATTGTGGAGTGGTTTGTTGAGACGGTGATGGGTACGGTGATGGGGAAAGTGTCGATCGCAGCTTTGTGGTTAGCGATCGTGGGTTTGGCTGCCGTGGTGGCCGATCGGTTTGCGCCGCCGGGTTCCGAGTGGGTCCGTAAAGTGGTGCATATTGGAACGGGGAATATTGTTTTATTGGCCTGGGCTTTAGAGATTCCGGGTTGGATTGGGGTGAGTGCCGGGGTGTTTTTTGCGGGGGTGACGATGCTGTCGAATTGGTTTCAGCTATTGCCTCGGATCGATAATGTGGGGCGGCGGAGTTTTGGTACGTTTTTTTATGCGGTGAGCATTGCGGTTTTGGTGGGGTGTTTTTGGGGGATTGGGCGACCGGAGTTTGGGGTGTTGGGGATTTTGGTGATGACTTGGGGCGATGGATTGGCAGGGGTAATTGGAAAACGGTTTGGGCGACATCCCTATGTGTTGTGGGATATGAAGAAAAGTTGGGAAGGTTCTATCACCATGGCGATCGTCAGTACAGTTGTTTGTCTGTTGGTGTTGGGATCTTCGATTGGGTTTTCTAACTCTATTTTTATCATTGCGCTGATCGTTGGAATTTGTTCAGCAAGCCTTGAAGCATTTTCTAAGTTTGGGATTGATAATTTAACGGTGCCGATCGCTGCCTCAGCAATCGCTTATGCATTGGTATTGCGATCGTAGTTTGGAACAGGCTGCGGATATAGGATGGTAGAGAGCAATCGGGCGGGCGATGATTAAAAGTACTGAATTTAGAGGCATCGATCGCCTTTCCCCACGCCATTTGGGTTTAGGCCGATCGTATTTCCCAGAGAAGGGTATCTCTTGAAAGACCTTAAGAATCACGGGCGCAAGGCAAAAAGTATTTTTCGAGTGGGCTATGACCATATTCGAGAAGTCATGTTTAGCTTAACGCAACGAGAATTCTTTAGATTGTGAACCGTGACACTAATCCTGAAACACCAGGTAAATAGACACACCTAAGTCACTCCAGTGATCGATCGCATCTTGCCAGACTTCCATCATCGTTTTCCACTGAAGCCGTTCCGCTAGGGCAAACCGATCGGCGGCACTATGCAAAATTAAAATGCAGTCCCCCTCTTCCCAAGTCAGTGATCGCAGGCTCTCTGCAACGTCCTCCCAACTTCCCTCAAACAACTCCGCAAAATCAAAGGTGTTCGCCAGTTCTTTAAAGTAGCCCGTCTGCCCATGAACCTTACGGCCATTGATTTCCATCACATCCAAGCCCCACTCCTGACAGTCCCGAACGAAGGACGGACGATCGACATCCGCTTCGATGTAATAAAATCCTGGAAGCTGCTCCATTGCATCCAAGGAAAACGCTTGTGGGGGAAGATGGGGGATGGTTTCCATTTTAAAAAACTCCTAAAGTAGCTGAGGAACGCAATCAAGTAGTTAAAGGACCTTATCGCCTCAGACTGCTGTTAAATCTGAGGATTAACTGAAGAATCCATCAAGATTATGCATGATTTGCAAGGCTAACGATCGCCCTAATTGCTATAGAAATTATTGATGGAAAGAATTTATGGACACCACTGAGCAGTTGTTATGTAGCTTCGGGCTGATCGCAGGGGCGATGGGCCTATCTCAATGGCAACGACTCGATTTGGCCCTGCCGATCGCCGTCGCTACAGGCCGCAGCGTGCTTCAGATGATTGTGTTTTGCTACTTGCTAGCGCTGGTCTTTGCAATGCGGGATCCCGCCGTGACGGTGATCGCTGCGATCGGCCTGCTCCTCGTATCAAGCCTACTCCTCCATAACCAAATCAACGAACGGGTACCGTTTTTGTGGCCGATGCTAGTGGGCAGCCTGTTACTCAGTAGCATCGTGACCTTAAGCTACACCCAGATTTTCGTAACACCCACTTGGGGACTACTACAACCTAAATCCGTGCTGCCCTTTCTCGGGATGTTGCTCAGTAGCATGAGCGCTAGCACGATCGCCGTCGGCGCGAGCAGGA
>JANMIS010000307.1:0-1076 GCA_031375925.1 Synechococcales cyanobacterium OTE_70_concoct_197_sub | reverse complement strand
TTGATTTCACATTGACCCTTTCTCCAATTACACACCTCGGTTTTGAAACTTCGCTGAAAAGACATGGCTTCAATCGGAAGGATAACAACGTGTCCCCAACAATAAGATACTCATCTTCAACTCCTATGCATTCAAGAACTGCACCATAAGGATGTGTAGCGTTCCATTTGGAACGATCTTCTGGATGTAAACGGGTAGATCCAAACTGCGCATCATGCTCAGGTGACCAAAGGCAAAGCCCCCATTTTTTCATCCAGCTCATTTCGCTTACTGATTCCACGGAACGAATCCTTCGAATTTTCGATGAAAAGCATTTTCGGGCAAGATGCGGCGAAATGCATCTTCTGCGGCTTCCAATGCTCCAGCCCCAGGCTTGAAATGTCCCGAGGCATTATCTACCGAAAAAATCCTTCCACCACGAATGTCAACAATTCCCGCAGCTCGAACCTGTGGGGCAACACCGCCGATTAGCGTTGGATGCGGCATTGGGGAATTTACAATACTTCGTGCTCGCGTTCCAAGTACTATTTCTCCCGCGTCATCTACGACGTACATGAATTGTCCGGACATTTGCTTGCTACCAATCAATCCACGATTAGTGATGAGGTCCGCAAGGCGTTGAGATGTTGGATTAACTATATACGAACCGTTTACCGCGACTCCCGCAGTTTGATCCGCAAAAAGCATGGCTTCATCAACGGCCCACCTGGCAGAAAGTCGCCCCTCCAAGATTCCCAGGCGCGTAGCCAATCCAGTTGAGGATCCAGATGTAATCGAGCTAGTTCGTAACGCGGGAACGGCAAGCGACGCGGCGGTGATGTAAATTTGCACCATCTCGCGTTCCATCTGATCACGATCTACCGCAAGTCGTGGATCTAGAATTCTAGGCTTTTCGTAGATACCAGAACCAGGTGACGTCTCAACAAGCATATTCAGCTCGCGTTCGCCCTTACCTCGCATAATCTGGTAGACGTCGATTGGAGTCTCCCAGGCTTCATACACACTGTTGGCAAGACTACCTGAATGACGAGACTTCCTCAAGTCATTGTTGTACTTCAAGAACTTGTCGTGGTCTG
>JANMIS010000282.1:0-2041 GCA_031375925.1 Synechococcales cyanobacterium OTE_70_concoct_197_sub | reverse complement strand
GACAAGCATTGACTTACTAGAACTGTTTGATTCCCAAGCTCGGATTCTCAAAGACTACCGTTGGCTTGAGAAGAATCTCGGAATGCTTGTCCCTTTAGAAATCGTTGTTCAATTCGATCAAGATAGTGTGGCGAAGTCCGTAGAAGCGCGTTCCGAGTCGGCGGAAGGTGACGAAAGTAAGCTGGTTGAGGACGCGACAAAATTGACTTTCTTGGAACGGATGGAAACCACCGTACAGATCCAAGAAGCGATTCGAAATCAATTTGGTGAAAAAGGCTCCAAGATTGTTGGTAGGAGCATGTCCGCAGCGACCTTTGCCTCCAGTTTGCCGGCCCAGGACAAATCCAATGTGGGATTTGTGAAGCGGCTTGCCTACAACAAAGCTCTGGAAAGCAAACGCGAGGAACTCATGAGTTCCGGGTTCTTGCGAATTGACAAGTCGACTGGAGCGGAGCTATGGAGAATTAGCCTGCGAGTTGCCGCGTTTGAAGGGGTCGACTACGGGCAGTTTGTTCACGAACTCAGAGCCGCCATTGCCCCGATTATAGACGCACATGCCGATCGAGTTAGGATCTTAAAGCAAATTGCCGCATGGACCGGTGACCCAAAGTTTACAGGCAAACGGATAGTTATCTGGGATCCCGCCGCAAAAGCTGCTGTTGCGGATGGGCAAGTGTCCGAGTCCAAGCTGCGCTCGGATGAGATTTCGGGACTCTTGGCCAAGGCTCGTCTCAATGTCCAAAGACTTTCTGCCGACCCTGTCATGCCAATCGTTCAGTTGCAGAAACTGAACGATTATGATGCAGTTGTCCTAACAGGAAATTTCTCCGATGCAGAAATCGGAACACTGGGAGTAACACTCGACAAAGTAATCGATTTGCAGGCCAAGGACCCCAACGGAACCAAAACTCTGGTCTCCTCGGTTTATACGGGAGTGGTTCCAATTGTGTACAAGGCTCAACGAGCGTTGCTGCAAAGTTTGGTTGAGAGCACTATGTGGTCGTTTTTGACCATCACTCCGTTGATGATGTTTGTTTCGCGAAGCATTCGTGCAGGCTTGGTCGCGATGATTCCAAACGTCCTGCCGATTTTCATTATCTTCGGGTCGATGGGCTGGCTCAATATTCCGATCGACATTGGATCCATGATGTCGGCCAGTATTGCTTTGGGCGTTGCGGTCGACGACACGATCCACTTTTTGTCATGGTTCCGTGTGGACGTCAAGCAGATACGCGATCGGCGTGAGGCCATCATCGCTTCCTATAAGCGTTGCGCGACGCCTACGCTTCAGGCGGCCTGCATTAGTGGGTTGGGGCTTTCCGTATTTGCCTTTAGTACCTTCACGCCGACGCAGCGGTTTGGTTGGCTCATGCTAACTATTTTGGTCGCTGGCGTAGTGGCCGAACTTATCCTGTTGCCCGCCATCCTTGCTGGTCCACTTGGGAAAGTCTTTGAACCGAGCCAATCGCGACACAACACCGTTTCGCGATACATGCTCATTATGCGTTACGAATTTCGGCGACGATTCGATCGGAAGATGCGTCACACGCCAACGGTATCCGACGGTGAGCTTCAAAGCGCCGCCTGAACCGATCTGTTTCTCTCCACATCCAAACGTCCGCGCAAGCGATAAGCTGAGCTGGCACCTCCAGCAATTCTCAATCCATGTTAGATGATATCCTCGATCGATTGATGGCCGAACTCCATCATCGCGTTGCCGAGTTACCGCAGGGTTCGTACACGACCAAACTACTTCAGGGTGGCATTCCAAAAATCGCGAGTAAAATACTCGAGGAAGCCAACGAAGTCGTTGAGGCGGCAGGCGAACCTGGCGAGGATGGAGTTCAACATACGGTTCGCGAAGCGTGCGACGTCATCTTCCATCTATGGGTGCTTTTGGCCAGTCGTGGCATCAGCGTGGTTGCATTGCGACGCGAACTGGAACGGCGAGAGGGTGTCTCTGGCTTGGAAGAAAAACGTCGACGTGGTCAGGAGAGTGCTTCGTGAGTGTTGTGTCCAATCATCTTCGAATCGGTATTCC
>JANMIS010000264.1:0-1198 GCA_031375925.1 Synechococcales cyanobacterium OTE_70_concoct_197_sub | reverse complement strand
CCTGGGTCGCCGCCGGCCGCTTCGACGGCTTCTGGGAACAGCACCTGAAGCCGTGGGATGTGGCCGCGGGAGCGCTCATCGTCTCCGAGGCCGGCGGACGGGTCACCGGCCTCGGAGACTCCCGCAAGAACGATCGTCGTTACCCTTTTACACATAGTACCTGCTTCAGCGTGGCGACAATTTCAACTAAATCAGCCTGGTTTGCCATCACCTGTTCGATCGGTTTATAGGCCGCTGGAATCTCGTCAATGAGTTGTTCATCTTTACGACATTCAACGCCTGCCGTTTGCTTGACCAAATCATCCAGAGAATAGGTGTTTTTTGCTTTGGTGCGAGACATGAGACGGCCCGCTCCATGGGAACAGGAGCAATAGCTTTCAAAGTTGCCCTTGCCGCGCACAATAAAAGACTTCGCCCCCATAGAACCGGGAATGATGCCGAGGTCAGTCGATCGTGCCCGCACCGCACCCTTGCGCGTGATATACACTTCTTCGCCATAATGCACTTCCCGTTCCGCATAGTTGTGATGACAGTTTACCGACATCAATGATTTGAAGGGTTTGCCACCGGACAAATGCTTCGCAATCACCTGCTGAAGCCTTGTCATCATCACTTCACGGTTGTGCAGCGCATAGTCCTGTGCCCACTGCAAGTCACGCCAGTAGTTTTCAAACTCCGGTGTTCCTTCAAGGAAGTACGCCAAATCAGGATCCGGCAGCTTTTCGTTGGCTAATTTTGCTAGATTACGTCCGGTATTGATATGGTTTTGAGCGAGTTGGTTGCCGATGCCCCGTGAACCCGAATGCAGCATCAACCAAACGCAGTCTTTGGTGTCGACACAGACCTCAATAAAGTGATTGCCGCCGCCGAGAGATCCCATTTGATGCTCGGCTTTGTGTTGCAGATTACTCACCCCTTTATGCAAGTCTTTAAACCCAGCCCAGCCATGCCAGTTATTCACCTGCTTGTCTGTGGTTTTGTTTTGACTAAATCCAACAGGAATCACGGCTTCTAGATCAAGGCGAATTTTTTTGAGCTTACCCTCAAGTTGTTCAGCCATAAAAGGAGTCTTGACTGCTGCCATACCGCAACCAATGTCTACACCGATCGCAGCCGGAACGATCGCCCCCTTCGTCGCCACTACCGAACCCACCAAAGCCCCCTTACCCAAATGCACATCCGGCATCAACGCCACATG
>JANMIS010000246.1:0-1396 GCA_031375925.1 Synechococcales cyanobacterium OTE_70_concoct_197_sub | reverse complement strand
CCGCGTCCCGTCTACGAGCTATACGATTTAGAGGAAGATCCATCCGAGCTGAACAACGTGGCGGGCAGTCGTGAACACGCCGCAGTCGAGGATGAACTACGAATTGCGCTTTGTGAAAAGATGATTGTCGATTTCGACTATTTGCCATTGCCCGCGATGTTGTCTGAGACAACTCGCGACACACAGGCTGACAACGAGAAAAACAAGGCTACTCCGATAGAGGTACCCGCTCAACGCATTGCTCAGTTTGAGCAGTTGGACGTCAACAAAGATGGTAAACTATCCAAACAGGAATTTCGAGGGAATAGGCAGGAGGAGGAAGCGACAAACTGGTTCGTAAGACGGGATATTAACAAAGACGGAGTTATTGACCGCTCGGAGTTCTTGCCTGCGGCGCCGTTGGATACTCCAAAGTAGAAGTGCGCCGCTTCAAGTGGGGCGAGACTGCTGGACTTGATGGCGACTAGCCATTTAATTGTGTTTTTAAGAGAGATTTGCGAGAATGAGCCGCTTCACCAACAAGCCAATTGCTGACTATGAAACTCATTGAACATTCATGTGTAACAACGATCATCGTCATTGCGATTGTTTTACTTTTGCCTCCTTTTCAAGGCCCGAGCCATTGCGCTGATCCTTCCCAGCCGGAAATCGGTTCTTTCATTCCTGAATTACGGTTCAAGGACATTCGGGCGTTGTCTCGCAGTTCATCGGAAATGGGGAAGCCAAACGCTTGGGTGTTCATCTTCACGACAACCCAATGTCCATTGGTTCGGCAGACTCTCCCAAAGCTCGTCGAGCTTTACCACAGTTTGAAACAAAGCAACGTACAATTCGTCGCGATCAATGTCGGCGTCGAGGACACCATTCGTGAAATGGCGGCACAAGCCATCGATTTCGATGCTCCATTTGCATTCGTGAAAGACGTCGACCAGTCGTGTGTTAGATCGCTTGGCGTGCAACGAACGCCCGAGGTTGTGATCCTCGATGCCGAGATGCGATTGCGGTATCGAGGCCGCGTCGATGATCAATTGAGGCTTGGCGGATCGCGTCCAAAACCCACACGTCGCGACTTGGAGGAAGCGATCAAGGAAGTTTTAGCGGGGCAACCGGTGAGCGTCTCGGAAACTCCCGTGGATGGCTGCCTTATTTCGCCGATCCCCAAACTTGATCCAAATCAACCCACGCCCAAGTTCTATGGTCAAGTCGACGCGATCCTGTTTCAGCATTGTTCGAAATGCCATCGTCCGGAAGACTCCGCGCCGTTCTCTTTGCTCTCTCTGGAGGATGCTAAAGCAAATGCGCAGATGATCGCAGAAGTTGTTCGCGATGAAACCATGCCACCCTGGTACGCCAACAAAAATCACGGCGCATTCCAAAACGATGCGTCGTTGAGTCG
>JANMIS010000224.1:0-3882 GCA_031375925.1 Synechococcales cyanobacterium OTE_70_concoct_197_sub | reverse complement strand
TTGGGTCGCTTCGTCGTACAGTGCACCACCAGGTGCGTTTAGCAGTTCGAAGGTGACTGGGTCGGCATCCGAATCCGTAGCTGTTGGTGTGTACCGATAGACACTGGTTGGGTCATAGCGATTGATGATGACGCTGAGCGTGTCATCCCCGGAATTGGTTACCAGGAAGTCGGGTTTGCTGTCACCGTTGATGTCGTTCACGGAGATAGATGCAGGATGCTCACCCACACCGATGAGTTGTTGTGTGGTCAATCGGCCGGCGCCGCGGCCAAACAAGAATCCGACTTGGTTTTGAGTTGGGAAGCTTGCGATGACGTCCGGTTTGCCGTCAGCATTGAGATCGGCTGATGCGATCCTGTCAGGTGTCTGCTGCAAAGGTTGTATGATTGGCACGCCAAAGGAGCCGTTTCCTTGTCCGGGCAAGGTCACGATGCGTTTGCCAACAGGATCGCTCAGGATTGCGTCAAGTTTTCCGTCAAGGGTTAGATCCCCAAAGACCACGTCTGCCGCAGCGAAGCCGATTGGTTGTTCCGCTGTTGGGGCAAAGCCAGTTGCGGTGCTGAGCAACGTGGACAGGGATTGCGATTTTTTGCTAATTGCGATGATGTCGGGCTTTCCATCGTTATTGATGTCTCCCACGGCCAATCGATTGGGTTGGCTGGATAGTGCCAAGTCCGTTCGAGAGAAAGAGCCAGCCCCATTGCTGGTGAATAGCGAAATGGATTTGCTAACACGGTTTGCAGTTAGGATATCGAGTGTGCCATCCCCGTTGATGTCTTGAAGTAGCAACGACTCGGGTTGCAATCCGGCGATGAGATCTTTTTGGCGGGTGAAGGTGTCGTCTCCATTGCCCAAAAGAATCTTTAAGCGAGCGAACCCAGTCTCCAAAGCAACGATATCGAGTTTGCCATCGCCGTTAATATCGCCCGTTGCAACCGAATCTAGTCCCGGCGAGGCCGCTAGCAAGGTCAAGCGACTATTGAAGTAATTGCCATAGTTGATGTCATCGCGGCCATCTTGGTTGAAGTCACCCGACAGTGGGCTGTTCAGTTCGTAGCCGGAGGTTGTTAAACCATCGTATGCACCGAAGCTGCCGTCGGTTCGGCCCAGCAAGACACCCGCGTTCGGAAGATCGTTGTAATTATAGAAGCCGCCCCATATCGGAACGAGATCCAAATTGCCGTCACCGTTAACATCGGCTGTCCTGAGGCCGGTGCTTTGGTTGGTATTGTAGGTCACGGGGGTTCGATAGGTAAAGTCGCCATTGCCCATAAGGACGCGAGACGTCCCGTTCTGGGAACCGACTGCGATATCGGGCTTGCCGTCATGGTTGTAGTCCGCGACCAAGAGTGCATTGATCGAGCCTTCGACTCCGAGGCCGGGACTGATACCTGGGTCCACGAACTCACGGCGAGTGAACAGATCAGTTGCGTCAGTCGCCGAGGTATTGTTCGTTGGTTGCCAGATTGTGAGTCGCTCGGGTGTGGTGGTGATGCCGTTTTGGCCGATCGCTCCGCTATGCGCCACGAGCTCCTTCTTTCCATCGCCGTTCAAGTCTTCGAACGCGACGACTTCATCTTGGTAGAAGCCTCCGCGATGCGGTGTAACAAGCAAGCTATCGCGATCGGAAACCAGTTTCAGGTTGCGAGTTGAGGGGTCGTAAAGATAAACAACAATGCTTTTTGCCGTTGCGAGGTTGCTGTGGTTGTTTGCAATCCGATAAATTACATCAGGATATCCATCGGCGTTTACATCCGCGTGCACTCCGTACTGTTGCGAGATTGTGCCTGACGAAATTCCTGTCCCGGCAACGGTGGACGGAACCGGAGCCGCGGATCGCTGGAAGGTGCCGTTGCCAAGGCCAAACAGTGTCGTCATGCTCGGGGCATGGCCGGGATTGTTTAGGCTCGCAAAGTAGGCGATGTCCATGTTGCCATCACGATCGAAGTCGCTCGTGACGAGGGAGTTGTAAGGAAAGACTCCGAATTGATTGAACCCCGTCTGCGGATTATCGAAGGAGCCATCAGCTCGGCCTTTGGCGATGACCACGCCCGACCGGATATTGGAAGCAATGTCCAGAATTCCATCGTTGTCGAAATCGGCTAATACTTGCTCACCGTTTCCAGTATTAAAGGCTTCGTCCCCACTAAAGGTTACTTCAGGCAAACGCAACGATCCCGGTTTGTTGCCGCCGAGCGCGATGCCGACTCCACCTACGCGCACACTACTCGCATTGCTTTGATCTCGCCCAAGAAGGACGTCGCTGACGCCATCGCCATTGAAGTCCCCCACACTAACATGGGGTGTTGGATTCGAACCTCTCACGGAGCCGTTGCCGATGTCGTCTCCGAAACCCGATTGGTAAACACGCGTTGTGAATTTGCCTGTGCCATCGTTGACGGCCGTCGTTAGCTGCGCGACTTGCAAATTTCCAAAAACAAAATCGGGTATTCCATCGTCGTTAAGATCCGGTGCTTTCCCGTCGTTTCGACCAACATTTGGAAACAGTTGTAACGGTGTGCTGTAGGAAGACGCAGGGTTGACTGCGACGAGGCGATTGCCGTTCTCCGTGGCGTCGCCAAACGTGCCGTCTCCATTTCCAACGAGTAAGATAAAGACGCCAAATGTAGACACGACGATATCGGTTTTGCCATCTCGACTGAAGTCAGCAAGATAGCCACTCGTTGGGTTGGTGTATCCTCCTCGGCTATTGCCGACCATAAAGAAAGTGCTGCTAAATTTTAAGTCACCCAAAAGCCCCGATCCAACGTTAAGTCGAGTTTCGACTCGTGCGTCGCTGTAGTTGATGCGAACGGTATCAAGCTTGCCGTCCCCGTTCACATCGGCCAGGTAACCGTCACCGCTGTTGTTGTTTTCGTTTGCATAAAAGGTTCCGTTGGAAAACTTGCCCGTTCCATCCCCGAGGCGAACATGCGTTCCCGTTCGAAACCTACCATCGCGTTGAGATTCGTAAGACACCAAATCCAGTGTGCCATCGTTGTTCATGTCGCCAAGCTGCGATGAGTACGAATAGGTAAACGATTCGTTGACAGCCGATTCGATCGGCGAATTTGCGAAGGTTCCGTCCCCTTTACCTGTGTAAACGAGAGCACGGCTGCCTAAGGACTGGACGACAACCAAATCGGGACGCTCATCTCCGTTCACGTCACCAAATCGAATGGAATCCGCCCGAGAAGAAACGCCAGATCCCCCGAGAGTCGCGGCCGGCAGTTGGACTTGCCAGCCCTCGCGAAACGTACCATCTCCATTACCCAATCGTACTCCGACCGATCCGATATCGTTGGGTCCGAAGTCACTGCCGTTGGTATCGATTGCAACTCCGAAGTCGAGATAGCCGTCTCCATTGACGTCCGCGTTGATAACGCTCAGGACGTTGCGTTCGTTATTGGAATAGGTGTTTGGTGCAAAGCCGAGATCGACCGAAGCACCTGTAATGAATGGCGTGGCGAATTTGCTGGGATGGATTTCGCCTACGCTGATGTTTTGCGCAGGGCCAAATTTTTCGTTGCCCGTACTGCTTATCAGGCTGAGTTGTTGGTCGCCAGGGTTGGCCGTGATGATGCTAAGTTTGCCCATACCGAATTCGCCAGATGCTGCTGCGTTAGGAGAAGAGCCCGCCTGGTAGGTGAGCACTTCGAATGGGCGGGCGACGGTAGCGTCGGTGAGTGGCGTACTTGTAAAGACTGGCGGACGATTTTGGAGGGTTCCTAAAACGGAAATCGCAAAGGCTTGGTCGACGCTTAGTCCGAACGGATCGGTGGCACGAACGACGACGGATTGACTGCCGATATCTGCCGTTGCGGTCAGCCAGCGAATCATTCCACTGGCACTATCGATCGACATGGCCGCGGGGCCGACCAC
>JANMIS010000205.1:0-5399 GCA_031375925.1 Synechococcales cyanobacterium OTE_70_concoct_197_sub | reverse complement strand
GGCGTGGGCGCAGGGGACTTTGAACTGGCGGACGATCAGGTGGCTGATGACGGCTTCGGCTCCGGCTAGGGGATCGACGCCTTGGCCTTGGCGGTAGTTGAGGAGGGCTTCGGTGCCCACGTCGTCGGGGAAGCGGGCGATGACGGCGATCGCAGTGGCTCCGGCTTGATTGATCAGTTTGTCAGCGGCGCGTAGGAGGCTGTCGGGGTTGCCGATCGTGCCCCAGGTGGCTCCAGAGGTGGCGCTTTGGAGGCTGACGTTGAGGGGTTCGTCGGTGAGGACGTAGTCGGTGAGCGTGAGTCCGAGGGTGGCGCGGGCTGCGTCGGCGGCTTGGAGATGGCGGGTGATTAAGTCAGGTTCTGTTCCGCTGTCGATGAGGAGTCCGATTTTGTTGCTGTGGACGGGGCGGAGATTCCAGTTCCCTGCTGCAAACTGATCTAGGGCGTAGCCTTCGGTGTAGAGGACGTTAGGCAAGTTCCAGTAGAGCTGTGCGCCGTTCATGACGTTGGGGTGGGTGATGAGCCGATCGCACACCTGGGAAATCGCTCTAGCTGTGGGCAGTGCATCACCTGCGTAACCCCCGATGGAGGCTCCGATTCCGGTGGGGACGATGAGCATGACGGTGTAGGGAAGCATGGGGAAGGACGGAGGATAGAGGACGGAGGACGGAGGATTTGTTGGATTTAATTAGGGGTTAATTGGTGGTGACGATCGCTTCCACATGGGCAATGCGCTGGGATTCGGTGGTTTCGATCTGGGTGATGGACCAGCGTAGGGGGGTGCCGTGGGTTTTGAGGTGGGCTTCGATCTGGGGGTGAATGTCGGCGGGGGTTTGAGGGAGGGGAAGCTCGATTGTGATGAAGGCAGTTTGCATGGAGGTTTTTGGGGCCGTTTTTAGGGCAGTTTTACTATATTTTTAAATACCTAGACTTGCATTGAATCACGGCTGGGCGATCACACGAAAAAACCTCTGTTAGAATACATGCACTACTTTTGGGCTGATGCGATCGTTCTATGTCCCAATCCCTCGCGCGTGATGCGGTTGCTTTTTTAATAGATCTGGCGGAAAAAGGCGAAGTTGATCCTTGGGATGTCAAAGTCATTGCCGTGATCGATCGCTTTTTGGCGCAGCTTAATCCCTTTGTGTCCAGTGAGCGCACCCAGTACGAAGCCAACCTTTCTCAGTCGGGGCAGGCGTTTTTGTATGCGTCGATGTTGATTTTGCTGAAGGCTGACAGCTTGAGCGATCGGGATAGGTTAGATGCGGTTGAAGAGGATTTTATTGACGAGGAATTTGACCCTCTGAGTCCGACCGCGCTGCCCCGCAACCTCGAAAACCAAATCCGTCGCCGTGCTGTTGCTCAGCCCCCGCAGCGCCGTCGAGTGACATTGCAAGAATTGATTGAGCAGTTTGAAGTGATCGCTTCAGCCCTTGAAGACAATGGCAATCGATCGCGGGTCAAAGTTCGCCGTGCTAAGCCCCAGAGCCGATCGCAGGCCATCCGCGCCATTGCCCAACTTGCCCACCAGGAAAACCTAACCGAAATGGCGGTGATGCTGGAAGAGTTTTTTGTGTCCCACTGGGATGAACTGTCCGTGGGCAATGATTGGATTGATTTTGAACTGCTGCTGGAATTTTGGCTGACGACGCGGGCGCAGGAGTCTCCCGGACTCGATCGCCACATTGTTACCGATGAAAGAACTCACGAAAAAGTCGGAGTCTTCTGGGCGCTGTTATTGCTGAGTGCTCAGAATAAAGTGGAGCTTTCTCAAGAAGTTTTTTATCGCGATCTGCGAGTTAAGACGCTGCTGCAAATTAAGGATCTCAATCTTGCAGAACTCAGCGCGATGGCCTTGGCAGATTGATTACCGGGCTAAAAATAGTGGGTTATGGTGGCAAAATTTTTATTCTGCCAAAAGTCTCAGTAGATTTGGGTATTCTATACAGGGTGAGAGACACTCTTCAGAAAGACCTGTGGATTTTTTCTTGGGAGTAATCTTGGCATATGCTAAAGGCTACTGATTGAACTTACGGATAGAGAGAATTTTTATGAAAGCCATGATTCTGGCGGCGGGTAAAGGAACTCGCGTTCGTCCAATCACCTATACGATTCCGAAACCGATGATTCCTATTTTACAAAAACCCGCGATGGAGTTTTTGTTGGAACTGCTGAAATTGCACGGTTTTGACCAGATCATGGTGAATGTGAGTCACCTGGCCAAGGAAATTGAAGACTATTTTCGCGACGGTCAGCGCTTTGGGGTGCAGATTGGCTATTCCTTTGAGGGACGCATTTCTGAAGGGGAACTGCTCGGTGAGGCTGTGGGTTCTGCGGGCGGAATGAAGCGGATCCAAGACTTTAATCCGTTTTTTGATGATACTTTTGTGGTGCTGTGCGGGGATGCGTTGATCGATCTGGATTTAACAGAAGCAGTCCGCTGGCATCGGGAGAAGGGCGCGATCGCAACCATTATCATGAAGACGGTGCCCAAGGAAGAAGTGCCTAGCTACGGCGTTGTCGTTACCGATGAGACGGGCTTGATCAAGACTTTCCAAGAGAAGCCGTCGGTGGAAGAGGCCCTCAGCAACACGATTAATACGGGGATTTATATCTTCGAGCCGGAAATTCTGGACTACATTCCATCTGGTACAGAGTTTGATATCGGGGGCGATCTGTTTCCGAAGTTGGTGGAAATGGGAGCGCAGTTTTATGGGTTGCCCATGGACTTTGAATGGGTGGACATTGGGAAGGTGCCGGACTATTGGCACGCGATTCGATCGGTCCTTAAAGGCGAAGTGAAAAATGTGTCGATCCCCGGTAAGGAAGTCAAGCCCGGTGTGTTTACGGGTTTGAACGTGTCGGTTAACTGGGACAAGGTGAATATCACAGGCCCGGTATACATTGGCTCCATGACCTGCATTGAAGATGGTGCGACGATTATTGGTCCGTCGATGATTGGTCAAAACTGCCGCGTGTGTAGCGGTGCGACGGTGGATAACAGCGTGATTTTTGATTATTCACGTCTGGGCGCGGGGGTTCGACTGGCGGACAAGCTGGTCTTCGGTCGCTACTGTGTGGACAAAACCGGGGCGACGATCGATGTCCAAGCCGCTTCTCTAGATTGGCTAATTACCGATACCCGTCAAGAAATGCCCAAAACGCCTTCTGTGGAAGGTAAGGCGAACGCTCAGCTTCTGAATAGTCAAGAGGTGTCTGCGGCGATTTAGGAATTTGAGCTTGAGCACCACCTCGGAATAAATTCCGAGGCTCATAGCGAAAGTCCGTTGAAACGGACTAGGAGACTAGAAAATTTCTTCCACCTGTTTCAACAGGTTTTAGCTATGAGCCTTGAGACTTCAGTCCAAGGTGGTGCATGAACGGAGTCGGTAAACTTATTTCTGGAAATCGCCTAAGAGCGCAGACTTGCCCAACAATTTTTAGCAATTTGCCAATCTTCCTGAGTGTGCAACACCAAAATTCTTACAGATGAATCCTTGGTAGCTATATCCCGATCGCCCTCTCCTACTTGGTTAAGCCCACAGTCCAACGCAACCCCTAAGAATCCTAATCCCTGGCAGACTGCCGATCGCACCGCTGCATTGTTCTCCCCAACCCCCGCCGTAAAAATCAACGCATCAAGGCCATCCAAACTCATCCGCATGGAACCTATTCCCGATCGAATCCGATGAATGTAGACATCCCAAGCTAATTTGGCCTGCTGATTTCCTGACTTCATGGCCGCTTCTACTGCGCGCAGATCATGGGAAATTTCCGATAGTCCTTTTAATCCTGACTGTTGATTGAGCAATGTATCCAGTCCAGCCGCATCATACCCCTGCTCTCGCATCAGATAAATCAAAAGGCCGGGATCGACTGAACCCGATCGGCTCCCCATCATCAGCCCTTCTAACGGCGTGAATCCCATGGTGGTATCGACGCTTTGGCCATTTTGAATCGCAGCGAGTGAGCAACCATTTCCTAAATGACAATTGATTAACCGCAGATCGTTACGGCCTAGCAATTGCGCGGCCCGATCGGCGCAGTAAGCATGACTAATGCCATGGAATCCATAGCGGCGAATCCCCGACTCTACCCAGGCGTAAGGCCCAGGGTAAATGGCGGCAGCTTCCGGCATGTGGCTGTGGAAGGCGGTATCAAACACAGCAAATTGAGGGATTTGCTTGCCTAGTAATGCTTCAACTAGGTCAATGCCTTCTAGATTGGCTGGGTTGTGAGTGGGAGCTAAGGGAATAAGGGAGGCGATCGTTCCCTTCACCCTGGCGTCAATCCGTACAGGCTGCTGATACTGCTGTCCCCCATGGACGACTCGATGCCCAACAGCATCTATTGCTTCTTTGTTCGCAATCACTTGAGTGTTGCCACTCCAGAGCGTTTGCAGCATTTGTTGCATTCCATGAGTGCGATGATCTGCGATCGGTCGTAGACCATCGGCGCTAGAAAGTTGGATCAAAGCCGTCTTATCCGAGGCGGTTTGAACTTCTAGCTTGCCGTTTGTCCAGTCAATCTCCGCCGACCACAGAGGGACGGGTGGTTCGGCGGGTAAGGGATTGCTCAAATCATAGAGACAGCTCTTCTGACTACTGGACCCCGCATTTAGCACTAGAATCTTCATCGTCCATAGGGCCACTGCCAGTTAACAAGGACTTCTTGATCTTTGCCATGCTCAACGGCGTAGTTGAGATTTTCGATAATGGCATCTTTCATTTGTTCCTTGAGATGCGCGGCGGCGGCACCTAGCTTAGGAACGCGGTTAATCACATCAATGACTAAGTTAAACCGATCGATTTGATTGCGAATTGCTAATTCTAAAGGCGTATTGATATTGCCCTTTTCTTTATAACCCCGGACGTGAATCCGGTCTTGATGGCTGCGGGCGTAGGTCAGTTTGTGAATCAACCAGGGATAGCCGTGGAAGTTGAAGATCACGGGTTTATCGGTTGTGAACAACGTATCAAAATCCATATCTGATAAGCCGTGAGAATGGTCTTTTGGATGAATCAGCTTGTAGAGGTCTACGACATTAATAAACCGCACTTTCAAATCCGGTAATGACTGACGCAAAATCGCTGTTGCTGCCAAGGCTTCTAAGGTTGGAACGTCTCCACAGCAGGCAATTACGACATCGGGTTCTTCGGTTGACTGCCGATCGTTACTGGCCCAATCCCAGATCCCAATGCCTTTGGTGCAGTGTTTGATGGCTTCATCGATCGTCAGATATTGGCGATGCATTTGTTTGTCGGAGACGATGACATTGATGTAATCAGTACTGCGTAAACAATGATCAGCGACTGATAATAAACAATTTGCATCTGGGGGTAAATAAATCCGCGTTACGTCGGGACTTTTATTCGTTACAAGGTCGATAAATCCGGGATC
>JANMIS010000197.1:0-1942 GCA_031375925.1 Synechococcales cyanobacterium OTE_70_concoct_197_sub | reverse complement strand
TATAGGCATATTGACGGCACTCAATTTGACGATTTTTCAGTTGTTCTTTGGTGTGTGCCCCTGCTACTTGTAATTTTGGGACTCGATCAATCGCATCAATCGCAATACTAAACCTGTCGATCTGATTATTCATCGCCAATTCTAAGGGCGTATTAATATTCCCTTTCTCTTTATAACCTCGCACATGCAAGTTATCGTGATTTGTCCGGCGATATGTCAACCGATGAATCAGCCAGGGATAACCATGAAAGTTGAAAATAATCGGCTTGTCGAGTGTAAATAAACTAGCGATCGCCAATAAACAATTAACATCAGGCGGTAAATTTATTCGCACCACCTCCGCACTCTTATTTGCCACCACATCCAAGAACCCTGGATCTTGATGACTGAAACCATTATGATCCTGTCGCCATACGACTGACGATAGAAGAATATTGAGGGAGGCGATCGGTGCGCGCCAAGGGACATGATTTTTAGAAATATCCAGCCATTTTGCATGTTGATTCAGCATCGAATCTACGACATGGGCAAAGGCTTCATAGGTGTGGAACCAACCATGTCGGCCCGTGAGTAAGTAGCCTTCTAACCAGCCCTGGAGCGTATGTTCGCTCAGCATTTCCATAACGCGACCGTCCTGGGAAAGCTCACCCCCATCTGCATCACTGGGTAAATAATCCCCCATCCAAACTTTTTTCGTTACGTCGTAGACATCCGCCAGCCGATTGGAAGCGGTTTCATCCGGACCAAAGAGTCGGAAGTTGGTCATGTTATTGGCCATTACGTCCCGCAAAAACTTGCCTAAGACGCGAGTGTTTTCGGCTTGAGCAGAACCGGGCTGTGGGATGTCTACGGCATACTGCCTGAAGTCCGGCAAGATCAGCGCTTTACGAAGCAGGCCCCCGTTGGCGTAGAGATTGGCACTCATGCGCTGCTGACCTTGAGGTGCAAGGGCTTGGAGTTCTGGCCTTAGTGTGCCGTTGGCATCAAACAATTCTTCCGGTTTGTAGCTCCGCAGCCAGTCTTCTAGAATTTGTAAATGTCCTGGTGTGGACATGCTGCCCATAGGAACTTGATGTGATCGCCAGGAGCCAGTCACAGCATGGCCGTCCACCTCGACAGGTCCAGTCCAACCCTTGGGCGATCGTAGAATAATCATGGGCCAACGGGGCCGACTGGGTGGCTCACTTGAACTGCGCGCTTCAGTTTGAATGGTGCGGATCTGGTTAATGCAGGCTTCGATCGTGGTAGCCATCAATGGATGCATGACCTGCGGATCATCGCCTTCAACAAAATAGGGTGTGTAGCCATAGCCTTGAAACAGCGACTCTAGCTCTTCATGGGAAATCCGCGACAAAATACTGGGGTTGGCAATTTTATAGCCATTCAGATGCAAGATGGGTAAAACAGCCCCGTCCCGCTGAGGATTCAAGAACTTATTCGAGTGCCACGATGTCGCTAGAGGTCCTGTCTCTGCTTCCCCATCGCCCACTACCACTGCTGTAATCAAACCCGGGGCATCTAAAACAGATCCGTAGGCATGGGAAAGGCTATAGCCCAACTCCCCACCTTCATGGATGGAACCCGGCATTTCAGGTGTGCAATGGCTCCCAATGCGTCCTGGAAAGGAAAATTGCTTAAAAAACCGTTGCATCCCAACGGCATCTTGGCTTTTGTCTGGATAGACTTCGGAGTAGGTGCCTTCTAAATAAATTGGCGCGAGAACTCCCGGTGCTCCATGCCCAGGTCCTGCCATAAAAATCATATTCAAGCCGTGCTTTTTGATCAGACGATTGAGATGAATGTAGATAAAACTCAAACCGGGACTCGTACCCCAATGGCCGAGGAGTCGGGGTTTGATGTGCTCCAACGTCAGCGGTTGCTGAAGCAGTGGGTTGTTTTGGAGATAGATCATTCCCACTGCAAGGTAGTTGCAGGCGCGCCA
>JANMIS010000176.1:0-5420 GCA_031375925.1 Synechococcales cyanobacterium OTE_70_concoct_197_sub | reverse complement strand
ACCGTGACTTGTCTTACCTGGGAGCGCATACATCACCCATTGTTAAGACCCATTGTTAAGCAAACTCTTTAGCTAGTTTGCCACAAACATCTAAGTAGCATCCCTGAGTAGCCCAAAGTACAGCCGACTGAAACCCTGACTAACTAAGCTTTGCTAGCACTGTCAGGGCAGTCGGTTTTTTGTTTCGATCTGCGCATCAGGTGAGTGCCTACATCCCTATGTGTAACGATCGGATGAATTTACTTCCCCATTACTGTAAAAGGCTGTACCTTTAAGGAATCGAAAGACTTTCTTAAGATTTCGTTCCACTTCAGATTTTCAACCTTATTTAATTTATTCCCCCATATAGCCCGCCCCTCGTTAGAGCTAAATCACATGTCATCTCTTTTACCAAATCAGCTTAATCCCCTCAGACTTCGCCAGATCTGGACGATCGTTGAGTCTAGTCAAGCCAGTCTACTCGTGCGATTAGATGATCCGGGCCTCGAAAAATGGCTCATGCGTCAGTTCGACAAGGATGTGACTTTGAGCACCGTTGAATCCCAAGCGGTCAATCACTACATCCACAGCAAGTTACCCTTGATTCGTGAGATGGCCGAACAGAAGGTTCCTGTCATCGCTTAGGAGCCTTGTTCTGGCGATGCTCTGGCTTAAGATCTGGGCACTGGTGAGGTTTGGGCAGGAGCTTCGATCGGTTTATTGATCAGTTGATTGATCAGCATGAAGCCGAGATAGGACGGTAACAGTAGCACCGTCAGGCTAGCAGCTAAAATAGCCCAGCGCTTCCATGGGGGATTTTGCCCGTAACTTGTGCGGTAGGGATCGATCGGCAGAAGGTCAGCACGTAAGACCTCTCTCATTGCGATCGGACGCTTGAAGCGCAGACGGCGATCGTCCAAGTTTTCAAGAAGGATCCATCCAGCAATTGATTCTTCTTCCAACTCTCGTTTAATGATGGTCGAATCTCGGGACAAATCCTGGGGCGATCGTAGAATTTTGAACTCCCACCCCACAAGGCGAGGATCACTGTTGCCTTTTCGGTCTTTGGGAACGACTTTTTCATCCATGGGGTCAATGGTTTCTTTAGAATCGTAGGGGGTCAATTGTTCTTCCTCATCTTCTAGTAGCGCCTGATCCTGGCGTCCTACCGACCGCAGCCAGAGACTCGCTGCGATCGACTGAACACCGAGGCTTCCGGTTAAGAGACTAAACAGTGCAAGTTCGCCCATGGGGTTATCTAGGTTTGGGGCAAGTAGGCTTCAAGCAACCAATCCGATTCAATTGATTGTATACGTAGCTTTTTTAATTCGATCGCTTGAGTCATTTCAGTCAATCCCAGATCGCCAACGGGTGACGGTGCGAGAGACCCCCCAATAATTTTCGGCGCAATAAAAGCATAAAGCTTTTGGACCGATCGATCATGAAGGGCCTGAGCCGCTAATGTTCCACCACATTCCCATAGCACCTGAGCGCAGCCCCGATCGTAAAGCTGTGCCATCACCCGATCGGGCGTAAGCGTTGCCAGTTGGATAATTTCTACGCCTTGGCTGATAAGAGATTTGTAAACTTCAGGCTGGGCATCATCTTGCGTAAATACTAAGGTTGGAACTTCACGACAGTCCCAAAGGTTTGCCGTTAGCGGGAGGTCTAACGATCGGCTCATCACCACGCGCAGGGGATTCCGAGCGCTGACATTGTGACTGGTGAGGTGAGGATTATCACGGCGGACAGTATTGCCGCCCACAATGATGGCGTCACTTTGCGATCGAAGCTGATGGACCCATTTCCGAGACTCTATTCCTGTAATCCAAGCGCTGTGTCCGGTGGTCGTGGCGATTTTGCCATCCAAGGTCATGGCATATTTCAAAATCCCAAAAGGCCGCTGATGCTGAATCCGATGCACAAAGGCTTCGTTCAAAATTTCACAATCCTCAGTCTCAACGCCAACGGTTACATCAATGCCCGCCGATCGAATTTTCTCAATGCCGCTCCCCGCAACTAAGGGATTCGGGTCTACCATACCGACCACGACGCGAGTGACCCCAGCGGCAATAACAGCCTCAGAACAGGGCGGCGTGCGTCCATGGTGATTGCAAGGTTCGAGATTGACGTAAAGAGTCGCGCCTTGGGCTTCGCTGCCTGCATTCCGCAAAGCAAAGACTTCCGCATGGGGTTCGCCTGCTTTGGGATGGAAACCTTCACCCACGATCGCGTCATCCTTCACAACGACGCAGCCGACCATGGGATTAGGAGCGGTGCAGCCGATGGCCTGACGGGCGATCGTTAGGCAACGCTGCATGTAGTGACGATCGGTAAGAGAAGTGGGAGTCACGAAATTTACCAGGAAGGATCGTTGAAGAGATGAATGGTGAGCATTGGAACGCCCTCGGGGATAGCAGTGACACAGCTTCGCACGTCTTCGCCGTTCATTTCGACTTCGCAGGCATTGCAGTTTCCCACCATGCAGCCTGTAGGAATGACAACATTAGCCCGCGCGGCGACAGCAAGGAGTGATTCGCCAGGAATGGCGGTGGTGGTGAGGTTATCGGGGAGAAACTGAACGCTGAGGGTCATGGCGGCGGTATATGGGATACAAATCTGTATGCGGGATACAAATCTAAAGACAGTGTAAATCTGACTTGGGTTTTTGAAAATCACTTGTAGTGTAGTCTACAAGGATAAACGAGTACGTTGCACGAAAAGGGTTAGGGATAGAGGGCGCAGAGATTAACTCATGCGCTTCTTTTTTGCGCTACACCGATCGAGGAGTATGATCATTTAAATGAATTACTATTTTGCGACGGTTGCACGGGGCCTTGAGTCATTAGCAGTGCAGGAAATTGAGCGACTCGGCGCACAGAATGTGGAGCCGCAGTTTTGTGGAGTATCGTTTCGGGGCGATCGGGCATTGCTATATCGAGTCAATCTCTGGGCGAGATTGCCATTTCGCATTCTAATGAAGCTCGTAGAATTTCCCTGTGAGAGTGCCGAGGATCTATATAAAGGCATCCAAACGATCGATTGGTCTGAGTATTTAACCCCCGAAAATACGTTGGCGGTGACGGCAACCGGGAAAAATGACCAACTCAACCATACGCATTTCACAGCGCTGCAAGTGAAGAATGCGATCGTAGACCAACAAAAGGAAAAACATGGCGAACGATCGGACGTAGATATTTACGAACCAGATTTACAAATCAATGTCCATATTGATCCAGAATTCTGCACCGTCAGTCTCGACAGTTCCGGGAAAAGTCTCCACCGTCGCGGCTACCGCCCAGCCATGGGAGCGGCACCGCTGAAGGAATCATTGGCATCTGCACTCATTGAAATCTCAGGCTGGCAACCGGACCAAATGTTTTACGACCCAATGTGCGGGTCGGGGACATTGCCCTTGGAGGCTTGTCTAAAGAGTTTGAATATTGCGCCAGGGTTATTTCGTGAGGGGTTTGGGTTTGAGACTTGGTTAGATTATGATGCGGCATTATTAGAGCAATTGATTGCAACAGCCGAAGCAGAACAGAAGAAAGAGCTTTTAGCCCCGGTGTGGGGGAGTGATGGGAATGGCGATATTGTGGAGCAAGCGATCGTCAACGCAACCCAATGCGGCGTGACGAATCATATCTATTTTTCTAAAATTGATCTAACAGAAGTGGTTGCACCCTCGGATAGTGGCATCTTGTTTTGCAATCCACCCTACGGGGAACGCATTGGGCGTGATAGTGATTTGGGTGCGTTTTATAAGCAGTTAGGCAATGTGATGAAGCAGGAGTTCAAAGGCTGGACGGCTTATGTATTGAGTGGAAACAAAGAACTATCCCAATGTATTGGCCTGCGATCGGCTCAGCGCACAGCCGTATATAACGGGACCATTCCTTGCCAGTTGATGAAATATGAGTTGTACTGAGCTTCTTTCAACTTTTGACGCAGATCATTGTATGGTCCCACATCATAAACTAATAGGCGATGCCGGATTTACGGTGGAGGACGGCGGTGGTGCCGTTGGTTTCTAGGACTTTCCCGGTGTTGACGATCGCATAGATCAACCAATGATCGCCGCAGTCCATTCGAGTTTGGACCGTACATTCTAGGTAGGACAATGCATCTTTTAAAATAGGGCTGCCGTTCTGAGCCGTTTCAATTTCGACTTCATGGAAGGGATCTTGACCTGTGGCGGTGATTTTTTGGAAGTGGCGACGGAGGTTTTTGCCTTCACGGAGGACGTTGAGGACGAATGGATCTTCAGGGTGGTCCAAGGTGTTTTCCGCAGCGTCCTTAGGGATGGCGATCGTGATACCCGGTGGCGTGAAGGTTGCTTGGGACACCCAAGAGGTCAAAATCGCCGATTTTACATCGTTGCGCTGGAGAGTAATCACACAAAGAGAGCCTATGACGCGGCCCATGGCGAGTTCGGTCCGATCGCTCGTGGCTTCTGCCGCTGAGGCTTGAATCGGTGGACGCGCTTTTTGGTTCTTTCTCAAGGCTTTGGCAAAGTTGACTCCGGCGGCATTACAGGCGGTCAGCACTTCGGGAGTCGGCGTGAACTTGCAGCGCAACGTTTCAAATCCCAAAGGGTAACCTGCGTTGAGAAGCTTTGATTCTAAGATATCGATCGCTTCTCCGCCCCAGCCGTAGGACCCAAAGACCCCCGCGAGTTTGGTTTTAGAAGCACCCGAAAGAATTAATCCCAGGGCAGTCTGAATCTGAGTCGGGGCGTGACCTGCGAGTGTAGGAGACCCGATGATGAATCCGTCGCAGGCTTCGATCGCTTCGGTAATTTCTTCGGGGGTCGAGACTTCGCAGTTGATCGCCATGACCTGCATGTCTGAATCGCTGAGTCCAGAGACGATCGCATTGGCCATCATGCCTGTGTTGCCATAGGCGGAGGTGTAGAGAAGTAGCGCGGTTAGTGTCTTTTGGGTTTGGTCGTTGCACCAGTCGCGGTAGTCCATCAGCAGACGGCTGACGCTGTACTTCACCAAGGGACCATGGCCGGGAGCAAGGAGTTTTAAATTAAAAAGGCTGAGTTTGTCGAGAATGGTTTCGACTTGTTTGGATTGAGCGGAATGGATGTTGTCGAAGTAGTATTGCCGATCGTCCTGAAGGGCTTTCCAGTTCTCATCAAATAGGTCATCACTACAGACATGGGATCCAAAGAGTTTGTCAGAGAACAGAATCTTCGTTTTGCTGTCGTAGATGCAAAGGCCGTCAGGGTGTCGTGGTGTGGGTTGGGTGATGAATTTCAGTTCGTGACCTTCGCCTAAATCCAGCACGTCACCTGCTCTGACAGCAAGAATCGGCAACTCTTGATCCGGGAATGCGGCTTTCAGAATGTTTGCGGCGGGGCGAGAGAAGACGAATTTGTCGCGGTAGGCAAGAGGAAGTAGGGCTTTGAGGGTTTCGAGGCGGTTGGGAGTGAT
>JANMIS010000120.1:0-4906 GCA_031375925.1 Synechococcales cyanobacterium OTE_70_concoct_197_sub | reverse complement strand
AGTGTCTGTCAAGTAGATCTGGGAATGGGCGAACTTCAGCAGATTGTTTGCGGGGCCTCTAATGTGCGGGCTGATATTTTTGTGGCGGTGGCGACGGTGGGAAGCTTCTTGCCGAAGTGTGGAGCGGAGGGCTTGAAGATTAAGCCTGCTAAGCTGCGCGGTGAGCCGTCTAATGGAATGATTTGCTCCCTGGCTGAGGTGGGGCTAACCAAAGATGCGGATGGGATCCACATTTTTGAGGAGTCTGCTGATCTGAAACCGGGTATGGATGCACGTCCTCTGTTGGGGTTGGATGATGTGATTTTGGACTTGAGTTCGACGGCGAATCGGGCGGATGCGTTGAGCATGATCGGGATTGCCCGTGAGATTGCGGCGATGACAGAGGTGACGATCAAAATGCCTGTGACTCAGCCTGTGGTTGCGCCCGAGTCTACGCGATTGGCGGTGCGGTTGTCCGATGGGTTGGCTTGCCCGACCTATATTGGAATGGCGATCGATGGCGTGACTATTTCAGATTCTCCCCTTTGGCTACAACGACGGCTTCAGGCGGCGGGTGTGCGGCCCATTAGCAATATTGTGGATGTGACCAACTATGTGATGTTGGAATGGGGACAGCCGCTCCATGCTTTTGATGGCGGTCGGCTCTCCCAAGTGGCGGGCAGTTCTCCGATTGTTTTGGGTGCAAGGTTAGCGAATCCCGGCGAAACGCTTAAAACTTTGGATGGTCAGGTTCGGACTTCTGCTGAGGCGACTCACTACATCACGGCTAATGACAAGCCGATCGCAATCGCGGGAGTCATGGGTGGCGCAGACACGGAAGTATTTGATGGCACTCGGAATTTGGTTTTGGAGGCGGCGATTTTTGATTCGGCTGTGACGAGACGATCGGCCCGCAGTCAGGGGTTGCGATCGGAAGCTTCGGCTCGTTACGAACGCGGCGTTAATCATGCTGAATTAGAACTAGCCCAACAGCGGGCAGTTCAGCTTATTTTGGAATTGGCGGGTGGATCTGTTGTAGCTCAAGCGATGGAAGATCATCGGCCTGAGACGTTGACGAGAACGATCGAGTTGCGATTGACTCGCATTCATCAAGTGTTGGGTTTGGTCGAACGAGGTGATGATGATTTGGGTGAATTAGAATCTGCCGAAGTCGAGAAGGCGCTGCGATCGTTGAATTGCGTCGTCACTTCTACTGGCGTTGGAGTCTGGAATGTGACCGTTCCCCCTTACCGTTTCCGCGATTTGGAACGGGAGATTGATTTAATTGAAGAAGTTGCGCGGATGTATGGCTTCAATAATTTCTGCGATACTCTGCCCGAAAAAGGTGAAGCAGGCGCATTGTCGTTAGAACAAGTCGTATTGCGTCGGCTGCGATCGGCTCTGCGCGGTGCGGGTTTAACGGAATTGATGCATTACTCATTAAATAAATCAGGGAACGATCGTGAAGTGGTCCTGAGCAATCCTTTGTTGGTTGAGTATTCTGCATTGCGGACCAATTTGATTGATGGGGCGATCGATGCGTTTCAGTACAATTGGGAGCAGGGAAATGGTGCGTTGAATGGCTTTGATATTGGCCATGTTTTCTTCCAGGATGAGGAAGGGTTTGGGGAAGCGGAAGTGGTGGGTGGAATTATGGGCGGGGATGTTTCCCGTGGTCGTTGGCCTCGCAGCGGGAAGTCTGAGCCGATTACTTGGTATGAGGCGAAGGGTTTGCTGGATTCTGTGTTTGATGTATTAGGTTTGGCGGTGGAGTATCAGCCCGATGGTCGCGACACGACGAAGCTACATCCTGGACGAACGGCTTCTCTTTGGCTTAAAGGTGAACGCTTAGGAACATTGGGTCAATTGCATCCGCAGTTTGCTCAAGAGCGTGGACTACCGGATGGGGTAGTGGTGTTTGAGTTTGATTTGGACATTGTTTATAAGCATTTTGATGAAGAGGGGGCGATGGTTCCTGTACTTGCTCCATTCTCAACCTATCCCGCTAGCGATCGGGATCTTGCTTTCTTTGTGAATACCAAGACTTCAGTTGCTGAATTAGAACGTGCCATGAAGAAAGCGGGTGGGACGCTTTTGGATTCGGTTGAATTGTTTGATGAATACAAGGGCAAAGGCGTTCCTGATGGCAAACGCAGTCTGGCGTTCCGAATGGTGTATCGGACGATCGATCGTACGTTAACGGATGCAGATGTAGATCCGTTGCAACAGGAGATTCGTGATGTGTTGGTCGATCGGTTTCAGGTTGAGTTGCGGAGTTAGGGGAATTTCAATCGGCCATGACTCAAAATCCATTTGATGCTTTCTCAAAGGAGTTTCTCGCAGACTTGCTAACCCCTTATGGGAAAGTGGAGCGATTCCCGTTCCGGGAGGCTGCGCCAACGTTTGAAGTGCCGGGAGAATCGAAATATATCGATCTTCTGTTTCTTCCGATCGCTTCATTGCCCGCTAGAGCAAAACCGAGAGTCACGGGATCTCTCAAGCCTGACGATCGCGCTCCGCCTACTTCATCGTCGGGTTGGCTCGGTGGATGATGTTCTGGCAGCAGAAATAGCAAAACTCTCTACGGCACAGTTAGAAGATTTGTCAGAGGCGGTGCTCGATTTCTTAACAGTGGGAGATTTGACGCGGTGGCTGCAAGATCATCCCGTAGCCACCTCAAGTTCTTGACGGATGTAGATGTTGATCCGTTGCAACAGGAGATTCGGGATGTGTTGGTCGATCGGTTCCAGGTTGAGTTGCGGAGTTAGGAGTTTGTGGGATTTGGGCGATCTGCTACAAATAGATTCCGAATGGCTCTGGGACCAATCGATAAAGACCGGATTTTAAATCCGCAATCTTGATCCATTTTGCTAACTTTTTGGTATCGCCTTCCACAAAAGTCAATTCATTCGGTTCATAGAGAGTCCGATCGGCAAACTCGCATTCATATACGAACACAATTTCGTGACCAGGATTGCCATAGCATTCAAAGATATTTTCCAAACAGCCGAGAAGCTTAGGATTAATAATCTCAGTGCTTAACTCCTCTTGAAACTCTCGCACTAACCCCTCCCAACTCGTCTCCCCAAACTCCACGCCACCGCCTAGCCCACGATAAAAGTTCGTCTTCGCCGTAGAGTCAAAGCCTTCTGCCAGTAAAATTTCATCGCCCCGACGGATCAATGCGATCGAAACGGTCCGAATGTAGGGCGGTGGAAATACCCCTGTATATTGCTGTGGTGCTTCAGACATAATCAATCTCCCTAATTCCATTCATCTTTAGGATCAATAAAAGACTCCGATCGCGCACTGCCTGGAATCGGCCAAGTCTCATTTTCACCACCAATGATCAATTGCTCGATCGCGGTAAAATCTTGACTTAACTGTCGTAGTGCATTCACTAATATATCCAATGCCAATGCATCACTTGTTCCTAGATCAAACCAACATCTCGCCCAGACGCCCTCATACTCAAACTCACTCATGTTGTGCATTAGCGCCATCATCGAGGTTTCTGCTAGATCGTCATCATAATCCATATGACCAATCTCTAAACCCGCATCTTGAATTTGTAAATTCTCAGCGTTAAAAGCGCCTAGCTTGCCAAGGTAAAACCAAGAACTAAACGCTTCTTCAATGTATTGCCGCTCCATTTCAGAGGGCACCATCGGAAACTGGACCCAAATCCAAACGTCAAACGGATCAAATTCTCGAAAGGTAACTTGCATGGGAAGTGTGGAAGGGGGGACTTTAGTAGATCACTAGCAGCCAACAATCAGCCGTAGCCGATCCGTCTTGTAGCTTACCACTTGCCTGTAAAGTCCCGCTCAACTCGGCTTAAAACCCTATCCCCCACACTTGGCGGTTTTCCAAGCAGCTTGATCCACTTGGTAAAGGTCATGGCAAAACTGACCATTCAAAGAAGGGGGAAGTTTTTGGGGTTCAGACAAGGCACGCTTAAAAAATGCAACGCTCTCTGATTTTTTATTTTGCTTCACCAAAATCTGTCCTTTGAGATAGTGGAGTTCTGGGTTTTGAGGCGTCTTCGCGATCGCTGCGTCAACTGACTTAATCGCATCGTCTAGCTTATTCATATCCCGAAAACCCCAAGCCAGAACTCGGTTTGCAATGTAGTCTGGTGATGCCTGTTTCACCCGATCGATCGCGGCATTAGCATCAGAAAGCGGCAGGTTTACATTCACCGCCAACATCAAATCCATTGAGCCTTTCAGCAGATTGAACTCCGCGTCTTTGGGCGCAAGCTTTTCAGCTTCCCCCAAGAATTGAAAGGCGTTGGTTAATTTACCCAATGCATCTGGCGTTCCTTGGACAATGCCTTTAGTGGCAATCACATGAGCACTCTCTAAAAAATTGCCCACGGCCAAATACAGGTTTCCTCTGGCCGCATCCGTTTGTTTCAGTTTCTCGGCACTTCTTTGAGTGGCCTGGGCTGCTATTAAGAAAGCATTGGTATCCCCCTTGCTGGTGTCGTTTTCTTTAGTCGATTCAGCAAAGAGCAAAGAAGCCTTTAAAGCATGAAGGAGCGGTTCGTCCGGCTCTGCTTTTTCGGCATTGGCAACCAAATTTTTGGCTGTAATGTAATCGCCCTGGTCAAAAATCGCTCGAAATACGGCTTCTGTCTTGTCGCCGATCGGCTTGCCTCGCCCAAAGGGATCTTTCGCCCATGACGGAGCCGCGATCGAAGCCAACATCATGGAACCGAGGGAAAGCACAACAGCACTGCGCGTGATGACGTTGATGGGATTGCGAGTCATAGGTCTAGCAGATTGAGAAGAAGAAGCCGTGCGACGATTCATGGGGATGTCCATCTTGCGTTTTGAAGTTCCTGAAATTCTAAGTGAAATTCTAAATCCTAGGGACGATCGATCGCCATGCCTTGTTCCTCAGTCAACTACACTGTTAAGTC
>JANMIS010000102.1:0-2511 GCA_031375925.1 Synechococcales cyanobacterium OTE_70_concoct_197_sub | reverse complement strand
TACAAGCTACCAAACAATCCCATCATGCTTAATGGTCAGCAATATCAATTTACTCAATACACTGACTCCCTCGGACGATCGCTAACAATGCCTTACCTACCTCTCAAGTTCACCCTTGGGAACGAATCGGTAGAAGTAAATGGATTAATAGAAATATGCCCGCTCACCGGACACCTCGGCAGAACCAAAGGCCCCACCTGGAAAGACGATCGGTTCTACTTTCTACGTGACTTGGTGGTGTGAGAGGCGATCGGGAAGATCTGTTGAATAATCGATCTAGCATCTTAATTACCCAACAGGTCTCTTATTTGTTTTGACAAATCACAGCCTCCTAAACTATCACTTTTGAGGAAAATGGGCGATCGATTTAGACATCACATCGGTCATCAATTGGTCTGTCGACAGTCTTCCTTCACGGTTATCACCCACAGTCGCATCTGTCCATCCGAATGTGACTCAATAAGTAGACGATCGCTGCCAGACCCCTCATAATAATGATCCCCCTTCTGAATATCTCAAATTTCATGACCCTGATCATCGCAGGCGATCGTTCCGGTAGCGGCAAAACCACCACCACCCTCGCCATCCTCGCCGCCCTCCGACAAAAACAAATCAACGTTCAATCGTTCAAAGTTGGACCCGACTACATTGATCCAATGTTTCATGCGAGGATTACGGGCCGTCCCTGCTACAACCTCGACCCCGTACTCACCTCCGAAGACTATGTTGAGCAAACCTTTTATAACCATTCTCAAAACCAATCCCATGCCTTAATTGAAGGGGTGATGGGCCTGTTTGATGGAGCCGCTCAGCCCATGGGATTTGGCAGCACGGCATTCATTGCAAAGCGACTCAAAATTCCCGTCCTTCTCGTTGTCAATTGCCAAAGCACTTCCCAATCGATCGCCGCTCTAATCCATGGATATCGCAGCTTTGACCCTGAGGTGAATGTCATCGGCGTCATGCTCAACAAAGTCGCGAGCGATCGACATCTGAGCCTACTCAAAGCCGCGATCGAACCGTTGAACATTCCGATTCTCGGAGTGCTGCGTCGAGAAGATAACATTAGCCTACCCGATCGGCACCTAGGACTCGTCCCCACTGATGAACTCCCGCAGCTCAAACAGATTTTCCAGCAGCTTGCAGAACTCGGCCTTCGCTGTTTTGACTGGGCTAAATTGCTGCCGTTATTGGCGACAGAACCCCGCAGTGCTCCGATCGTCAAACCTGAGCAAATCATCATTCCCATCGCAAACCCAGTTCGCATTGCAATTGCGCGGGATGCGGCATTTAATTTCTATTACGCCGACAACTTAGAACTATTGCAGAAACTAGGGGCTGAGTTAATTGAATGGAGTCCCCTGCACGATCGAAAACTTCCCGATGGCATTCAAGGACTCTATTTGGGCGGCGGATTTCCAGAAATGTTTGCAGCCCAACTCGCCGATAATCAGACTGCCACCCGCAATGTTCGGCAATCGATCGTCGCGGGCTTACCCACCTATGCAGAATGTGGCGGATTGATGTATTTGGGAAACAGCATTCGTGACTTTCAAAATCAGGACTATCCCATGGTCGGCGCACTCCCCACCCAATCGATTATGGGAAATCGCCTCACTCTCGGCTACCGGAATGCCATTGCACAGTCCAATACTCCCATGTTACGCATTGGCGATCGGTTGCGCGGGCACGAGTTTCACCGATCGGAAACCATTCATCCTCCCCTTGAAGCGCTCTATCACCTCAAGCGCCTAGAACAAGACGACCGCGAAGCCCCCGTGCTCGAAGGCTGGGGGAGCGGCACGTTTCAGGCATCCTATCTGCATCTCCACTGGGGGGCAACGCCAAAATTTCCAAAGCGATGGCTGAGTGAATGTCAGGTGTGGCGCAAGATGGCGATATCCTTGTAGAAGGTAATGTAGACATTTCGGATTTTTCCCATGACCGCATCGGTTGAGCAACTCACCCAAAAAATAGCTTCCCTCGATCGGCAGACCCATGATCTCAAGGCGAAGCTCGACTTGACCTACGGTGGCTACCTTCAGGTTTTAGTGCGCGTCTTTCAGCAGCAGACATTGCAGGCTTGCTACCACATTTGCACCGAGGGATACCCGGAGGAATTTGTGGCGTTATCCATGACTCAGCGCCATGACCTTCAGCAACGTCTCAAGCGTCTCACTCAAGTCGCCGCCGAGTTCATCGCCGGAATGTTAGAAAATCCGCCCCCCATTCCACCGCCCGTCCAAATGACGGGGTTCTTTTCCATGACGCCAGACCAGCTTCTGGCCATCGATCGTATGGATGATGACGACAATGAAAGCGATCAAGATGACGACGACGGCACCACCACATCCTTTACGCTAGATTTGATGCCTTCGACGGGAATGTCGGCCTCTCAACGAGAGACGATCGAAGAGATCTTGGGAAATGCAGAGATTGATGAGATAGAAGAAATAGATCTTGATGACGACGCTGATGATGACGATGAGATTAATGATGATGATGACGACG
>JANMIS010000073.1:0-2720 GCA_031375925.1 Synechococcales cyanobacterium OTE_70_concoct_197_sub | reverse complement strand
ACTCCCAAGCCCCCGGTGTAATTACTCGGACTCCCGATTTAAAGCATAGCTTAGCTTTTGGGCGATCGCCGTGATCCAATTTTCGTCCTGCTGGGTGTAACATCTAGGCGCATTCGAACCTAAGATCAAAGCCCCTTTGGGTGCGATCGGTTGACAAATTACAGCCTGAGCATTTTCAGGTAAATAGTTAAACTCAATTTTGCCGGGATACTTATTAGAATCCACCAGATAGATTGGCTTTTGGGTTTCGATCACTCGTTTTAGAATTTTGCCAGGAACCACTTCGGTCACATCTGCCAGAATTCCGCGTCGTAGCAGCACCTCACCGTCCCACACCACCACGATCGATCGAGTCAGGGTATTGGTCAACAAAATATGAGAGGCCCAAGCAATTTCGGCCCGCAGGTCCTCTGGCAATTCGGGCTTAAGGTCAAAAAATTCGCTTCCCGTCAACTCAACACTATCTGGGATCTTCGGCTGCACCCGCTCCCACAAAAGACCCACCAAAATCAACACCGCACAAACAATCACGCCTAGGGCATCCGATCGAGACTGATTTTCCGTCAACTCCGGTGTCAGCACTCGATTAGCGAAGAGCAACAAGCCCGCCAGCATTCCCGCTGCGATCGGTAATTGCCGAATAACTTGATTCTGATCAGGCTTTGCCATACCCTTTGTCCCAGTAGCGAAAGTACGTTACGAATTCAAGTTGCAAGATTTAAGCTGCAAGATTTAAGTTGCGAATCCCTATTCTTTTTACACCCTTAACGATGCCTCGTTTCAATTTGCGTCCAAATTTGCGTCCGAATTTGCGTTTTGAGAACCTCACGATCGAGTCAAATTTTAGGCTTGCTTGGCTCAGTTTACTACTGCCAGTGGGCTTGTTACTCCACGGCTTTAGCAACGGTAAACCCATGGTCATGCAAGAAATGCGTTTACCCGAGTCGATCGGTCTACCCGTGCTTCAAAATACGCCCTGGACTGCTCTAGCAGGCGATACTGACCCTGTTGCTGAAACCATTGTTCGAGACTACCTCAACACCCTCAAGAGCCAAGGACTCAGCCCCACAGAACAAGGCATCTGGCTTCAGTCCGGGGCCTCGCTCCTCGCTGAAAATCAAGGCAAAGTCCCTCTCTCCGCCGCTTCCCTAACCAAAATCCCCACGACCTTAGCGGCGCTGGAAACTTGGGGACCCCAGCACCAATTTGAGACGACGATCGCAGCGACAGGACCCATCCAAAATGGCGTGTTGCAGGGCGATCTCGTGATTCAAGGCAGTGGGGATCCAATGTTTGTGTGGGAGGAAGCGATCGCCTTGGGCAATAAGCTTAACGAGATCGGGATTCAGCAAGTAATGGGAGACTTGGTGATTGTAGGTCCATTCATCATGAACTTTGAGGTCGATCCGGCTAAAGCTGGACCCATGCTCTACCAATCGCTCAACTCTAAAAGCTGGCCCAGTGAGATTGCAGAGCAATACAGCCAAATGAAGCCCAAGCCCCCGACTAAGCCAACGATCGCCATCAATGGAAAAGTTCGCCTTGGAGAAATTGGCAATGCAAGGGCGATTATTCAGCACAAATCTCTACCTGTGTTGCATCTAGTTAAGCGCCTCAACGTTTACAGCAACAATGTCATGTCCGAAACACTCTCTCAATTGCTGGGCGGGGCTGAGACGACGCGCCAAAAAGCAGCAGCGGCAGCGAACCTTTCTCCAGAGGAGATCTTAATTGTAAATGGGTCCGGACTAGGCACTGAAAACCGGATTGCGCCCCACGCCACGATGACGATGTTTACTGCGATCGCACGCTATGCAGAACGGAATGGATTCACCATTGCGGATTTGTTTCCGATTTCGGGGACAGACATTGGCACCTTGATCGATCGTAATATCCCAAAGAATGCCATCGTCAAAACCGGAACCCTGAATGAAGTCAGCGCCCTATCTGGGGTTATTCCCACCCGCGATCGAGGATTGGTGTGGTTTTCCATTATCAATCGAGGCACCAATCTTGAGGGACTTCGCCAACAGCAAGACATATTGCTCAATCGTCTACAGGCCCATTGGGGTCTACCTAAAGTGCGATCGGCCAGCATTACGCCCACGCCTACGGTGAATACCTCCAGCAGTCTCTTAGGCGCACCGGAACGCAATGTAGCAGTGACGATACCCTAAACAAAATCCATAAAAAAATTAGGAGTTCAGGCTGAAGGGAATCGCCTGAACTCCTAATTTAAAATAGGTCAATAGATAGAATCTACTACCAGCTAGATTTCACAACGCCGGGGAGCAAGCCTTGGTGAGCCATTTCGCGTAGCACGTTCCGAGACAAGCCAAAGTCACGGTAGAAGCCATGGGGGCGACCTGTCATCCAGCAACGGTTCTTCACACGCACGCGGGCGCTGCTGCGGGGAAGCTGTTGAATCTTCCGGTGGATTTCGATTTTCTCGTCGAGATCGGTTGCCTTTTTAAATGCTTCCTTGAGGGCTGTACGCTCGACTGCGTACTTTGCCACTATTCTTTTGCGCTTCTCTTCACGCTCGATCATTGCCTTCTTAGCCATGAGACCTGGTTGCCCTAAGTTAAAAGTTTACAGCGCTTATCACTATAGCTCACTACGGGAAGTTTCGATCGCGTTTAATCTGACATGATCGATTTAGGTTTAGTAGATTTGGTAGCGGTGCGAGTTTTAGCGGTGCGGGCAGTGGTTTTGGCTCG
>JANMIS010001040.1:0-1885 GCA_031375925.1 Synechococcales cyanobacterium OTE_70_concoct_197_sub | reverse complement strand
GTGTTCGGACGGCTTACAACAACTTAGCTCGGCGATCGGTTCTGGAAAGTACGGTTAAATTAGCCGTAGTGTCGCCGTTGTTGGATTTATCGGGGCTATTTTTTCCACCTTTTTATGTGAGTACCGAAGAAGAGGTGGAAGTGATTGTGGATAGTCACGATTTGGTGGTGCGGGGACGGATGGATGTGTTGGTTTTGAAGGAGCAGTTTTGGGTATTGGTAATTGAGTCAAAGCGGGCAGAGTTGTCGCTTAAAGTCGGCATCCCACAGGTGTTGGCGTATATGTTAGGGGCACCGCAACCAGAGCGTCCGGTGTACGCATTAGTGACGAATGGGAGTAACTTTATATTTTTGAAGTTGGAACAGCAGGATGTACCGACTTTCGATCGATCGCGTGAATTCGTGTTAGAGACCGATCATGATTTGGAAATGGTTTTGCGAATCATGAAACGATTAGCAGAACGATCGCTATAGAGATTGCATCTGTGCAGGGGAAGAGCATTGACCCAATCTCTAAATCAATCTCTTTTACAATCCCAAATCAATCTCTTTTACAATGTGATTGATTACCGCTAAACTAATCCCAAAACCCCCGCTAAAAGTGCCTTCTGCGCATGCATTCGGTTTTCCGCCTGATCCCAAATGCGTGACTGTACACCTTCCATCACCCCAGACGAAATCTCCTCACCTCGGTGTGCAGGCAAACAATGAAGCACGATCGCCTCTTTATCTGCCAAAGTCATCAACGCTTCATTCACCTGATAGGGCATAAACACCGGAATTCGTTCATCTGATTCGCCTTCTTGACCCATACTCGCCCACACATCTGTGTAAACAATTTGAGCGCCATCTACAGCCGCTTTGTAGTCTGCGGTGATGATCACTTCACTCTTTGAACCTGCGATCGTCTTTGCCTTTGCGACTACTGCTTCGTCTGGCTGATATCCGATCGGCGCGGCAATGCGAACATTCATTCCCATTGAGGCACAGCCGATTAGAATAGAATGGGCCATATTGTTGCCGTCTCCCACATAGGTAAAGGTCAACCCTTCGCATTTGCCAAAATTTTCCTGCACCGTTTGTAAATCCGCTAACACCTGACAAGGATGTTCTAAATCGGTTAGCGCGTTGATGATCGGCATTTTTGCATGGCGGGCATAGGTTTCAATTTCAGATTGCTCGAAGGTGCGAATGGCCAAGGCATCTAGGTAGCGATCGAGAACGCGGGCAGTGTCTTCTACGGGTTCACCGCGACCAATTTGGGTAGTACTAACATTGAGGTCCATCACCTGACCGCCCAGTTGATACATAGCTGTAGAAAAGCTGACGCGGGTGCGGGTGGAGGCTTTGTAGAAAAGCAGCCCCAAGGTGGGAATCCGATCGGTAAATCGCGGATTGAGTTCTCCGGCTTTCATGGCGATCGCCCAATCCAAAATCTGCTGTATTTCCGCTCTAGATAAATCTGCCAAACTCAACAAATCCCGACCTTTCAACGTCCCCATGACTTACCTCGTAATATCCCAATACGCTACCAAATTGCAGGGATCTGAGCAAGATAATAGAACCCCACAATACACCACACCTTGGGAATCATAATGCTACGCAGCGTCTTGCAGTTCACCTGTTTTGATGATAATTGTCTGAGTCTTATCGGCGCGATGGACTTCTACTTTTAAAGCTTGGCCAAGGCGACTGTTTTCGACGGTGCGTTGCAAATCTTCAGCACTCTGAACGGCGGCACCATCGATCGCAGTAATCACATCCCCGCGCCGAATCCCCGATTTTGCCGCAGGGGTATTAGGCAGCACTTTGACAACAATGACGCCCGTTAGTTCCGGCACAATAAAGACGGCGTTGGGATCATCATTGTTGAGTTTTGCGAGTTC
>JANMIS010001025.1:0-3034 GCA_031375925.1 Synechococcales cyanobacterium OTE_70_concoct_197_sub | reverse complement strand
CATAGGTACGCAAATGGTCTCGATACTGAGTGAAACAGAGACGATCGTTCGGACCGACCGAGGGCTGACGATTGTAGGTACGCGCATCACACTTTATGATGTGATGGATTATTACCTTTTAAATTACCCTGCTCGATTTATTGGTTTTTTATTTGATTTGCCAGAAGCCACGATTCAAATGGCGATCGAGTACATTGACGCACATCAATCGGATGTAGATCTTGAATATCAGCAAGTTTTACAGAATGCTGAATGGCTAGAGCGATCTTGCCGGGATCGTCAACCAGATTTGGTGGCTCAAACCTTGGCGAAACCAGCAAAACCTGGAATGGAAGCCGCTTGGGAAAAACTTCGACTATCTAGAGAATCCCACGAGCATTAAGACATGAGGTTTTTGGTGGACCATAATCTAAATGGGCATTGTGCAGTGTTTCTAGGGACGATCGCGAGTCAGGGCTGGCTGGATCTGGTGTCAATCGAGTTTGTCAAGTTTAGCGAAATTAGTCTGCCAACCGATAGCGACGATCGGTTTGTGTGGCGGATGGCGCAAGACAATCAGATGATTTTGTTTACAGCGAATAGGAGTATGAAGGGTGATGATTCTCTAGAGCAGGTCATGCGTGAAGAAAATACGCTTGCATCATTGCCTGTGGTGACGGTCGGTAATGCCGATCGATTACTCAATGATGGGGAATATCGGAAACGCTGTGTGGAATCCTTGATGGCGATCGTGCTTGATTTAGAAAACACCCTTGGAACTGGTAGATTATTTATTCCATAAGAAATTTAGCATTTAGCATAATGCAGTTTCCTCATGACCACTTCGCCAAAACTTATTTAACAGAGCTGTTACGTCCCATGGGCCAAAGCTGTCTCAAATCATCCACTTAGAACTGAGAAAGAATGTCACCCATTAAGGACAAGCGGCAATTCTGGTCTGAGATCAATTTGTTTTCCTTGGGATTCTCCATCAAACCCCAATTCAATCCAATACTCTTCTCCAATGCGTGATTTAAGTTGACTCGTCTCCAAGACCGATCGCATTTCTGGTGATAGATCGTTTGCCATTGGACTTACCAACTCAATGCGAGTCATTTCGCCAAATCCGATCGGATGTTTGAAGGGTTGTTTCTTTTCGATCGGCTGTTGGTCTGGGCGTTTGCCAAAAGGAGTCTGAAAAAACATCGGTTCCGTTAAGATTTCACTGTTGGTTGCAATGGCGATCGTCAGATTTTCTGGCATGTAGGGCGGGCTGTAATCCCAATGTTCAAAGGCGATCGAACCCATAGAGTCTGCCGCTGGTCGCAGGCAGATTCCGAAGGGACAAACGCCAGAGTTACGATCGCGCCATCGCTCCCAGAGATGCGTTCGTTGAATCACTTCAGACTGTGCTTCAGCAGAATCATGAACCCACAGAAATTCCAACATCGCATTGTGAAAAAAGAAACAGCGATTCGTGGTGCCTTGTCCCGCATGAACTCTAGACCGTCCTTCGACAAACCCAAGCGTGAGTAAGCGATCGGCAACCTTCGCACCGTGGTCCGTCATAATAAACAAATGATCCAATTCAAATGCCATAAAAAATCTCTCGAATTTACCACTCAGTACTACCGACAAAAATCGTTGCCCCAGATTCTAACGTCTCATCCATTGAGGCATCTACGATCGCAAGCGCAAAATCCTCCACGGTCGGCAATGTCCCCGCCTGCTCCCGACGCTCCTCAATAAATCCCGGATTTGCCCGCTCCATTAACTTCGGCGTAATCGTCCCTTCAATTAAATCTCCGCTTACCACCACCAATCGAATTCCAATGGCAGACAGCGCTGGAATGCACGATCGCAAAGCATCTTCCCCCGCCTTCTTACTCGCCGCTACAGGCGCATAATAGTCACCCACAGGCTTTTGGCCATAAAAGTGAGCCAGATGACTCGTCACAAAGACAACGCAACTTCCGGTCGCCATCAACGGCTGTGCCAACTCAGCAAGCCTTGCTTGAGCAGTGAGATTTAAATTCATCGCATAATCTAATGGCTTATCTTTCTCTAATCCACCACTAGCATTCAAAACCAATATATCCAATTTCTGAAACTGTTCTTTTACTTGTTCCAGCATCGATCGCACATCAGTTTCACTGGTGATATCCGCCTGTGCTAGCAGTGCCGTTGACCCCGCTTGTCGAACCCGATCGGCCACCTCTTCTGCCCGCGAAAGCTTACTGCGATAATTCAGAACCACATCCACGCCCCGTGATGCCAAGATTGTTGCCGTTTCTGCCCCAACGCCCCGCGATGCACCTGTGACTAGGGCGACTTTTTTTGCTAGATTTTCCACGATCGTAATTACTCCATAAATGGTTCAGATTATTTTAATTTACGGTGTGATCTCGCCGTTTGCTTGAAGTTTACAATGGGTTTGGGTGGAGTAGAAGCGGGGCGCGGTTTGCGCGATCGGTGGGTGCGGTATGGGCTGATTCGAGGGGATGGTCGCCTGTAGCAATCGTGATTCTGAAGCGCTATTGTTTTCTAAATGATTTGAGACGATTCGCAGTGGACGGTATCTCGTTGTTGTGATGATTTATCAAACTGAACTAGAACGATCGTGGATTTTGACAACCTACACCGCTCGAAAAATCACTGGAGGAAAGGTTCTATGGGCGAAAACCTAATGCTACGGTATGACAAAATTGAGGATATTCTTTATCTCGATACCTGTGTTCCCTACGCCGAACAGGAGTCGGAAGAATTGGGTGATGATATGATTTCACGGTTGAATCCCGCTTCGGGTAAGGTGGAAAATTTGGAAGTCCTCTTTTTCTCAAAACGATCGCAACCCCTCAATCTGTATCAGCTTCCGCTCAATCATGCGTTGCCGATCGCAAGCTAACCCGATCGTTCGTAAAATAGTTCATTAAATGGAGGATTCAGAAGAACATAGGGCGTTGCATAATTAGGGTATGCGTTAAGGTGAATTTTGATGAAATGCCCTGAATGTCAATCGAACCATATCCGTAAAAACGGGATCAAAAAAGGTAAA
>JANMIS010001001.1:0-4399 GCA_031375925.1 Synechococcales cyanobacterium OTE_70_concoct_197_sub | reverse complement strand
TCTTGGAGTTGCTGGCTCTGCGTACAACTCGCGTGTGATCGCGATTAAAATGTTCGACGGCAGCTCCGTTGCCAGCGATGCGAATATCGCTGCGGCACTGAACTACGCCGCTGGACGAACACGCAATGGATTGGGGACCTGGCGAGCTGGCGATCTTGTCAATAACTCTTGGGGTGGCGGTGCCAACAGCGCAGCGATCAACGCAGCACTCACATGGGGCACGACGAGCGGAAGGCAAGGGGCAGGAGCAACCTATTTGTTCGCAACAGGAAATGGCTTTACTGCGACGGTGAGTCAGCCTGCTGCACAAGCGGCCAACATTCCCGGAGTAATTGCTGTTGGGGCAACGAATAACAGGGCTCAGCGATCGGATTACAGCAATTGGGGAACGCCTGTCGATATCGTTGCCCCGAGCAACGATACCCGTGCCGGATACCTTGCGATTGAGACGACCGACCGGACCGGTGTAGACGGATACGCAGCGGGCGACTACACGGGAACCGGCGCAACCGGCTTCGGCGGCACCTCCTCTGCTACGCCACTAGCTGCTGGAATTACAGCGTTAGTGCTCGCACGTGCAGAAGTGGTTGGAGTAAATCTCTCGCCGACGGATGTCCGTGGCTTGATGCGAAATTCCACGGATTTTCTGCCCACCTATTCGCAGGACATTGTTACTGGCAAAAACATTGAACTCGGCTACGGCCGGATCAATGCATTCACCGCCGTGAGTGGAGTAGATAAACCGGAGATTTCAGTTGTTTCAACCACGAGTGAAATTCTTTCGGGCTCTACCGTGAACATCGGCACCGTGAATCTTGGTCAGTCTATTTCGCTGACATTGCGAGTGCGGAATCAAGGTACCCGCAGCTTGGACCTTACATCGCTGAATGTTCCAGCTCCTTTTTCGATTGCAACAGGGTTTAGCGACGCGAATCTCGCGGTAGGAGAGTCCGCGACGTTCACCGTACGATTTACTCCAACGGTACCAGGCGCAGTAAATGCCATCGGCACCATTGGTTCGAACGACTTGGATGAGGGCACATTTACCATCAGGTTTGCTGGGACTGGTATTCCGGTTGCTGTTTCGGGAACAATTTTCGAGGACTTTACAGGAGACGGATCGCGATCCGTCTCGGATCTTGGTATCAACTCTGCCGGAGTAGCCTTTGCCTACCTCGATACAAATAACAATGGGATTTGGAATGCCGCAGAACAGCGCGTCTTTGCGGATTCCACCGGCTACTATGCGTTTATTACACTTGCAAACGGTACCTACACGGTTCGCTCGAGTTTAACCGGTTGGTCGCAAAGCGGACCAGCCGGAGGATCACACTCTGTGACCATTACGAGTCCAACAGATTTTAATCTTGGAAGAGACTTTGGCTTTGCGAAAAATGGCCGACTGTACGGTTTCGCTTTCAATGACATGGATACGGACGGAATCGTGGACGCTGGGGAAACGGGTGTTCCAAACCAGTTGATTTTCTTGGACCAGAATAGCAACCTCGTGTACGACGCACCCGTTGTTGGAACAAACAACACGCCAAGTCCGATTTTGGACCTTGCGACTTCAACTTCAACGATCGCAATTACGACTGCACAAACCATTATCGATGTCAACGTTACGGTTAATCTGCCTCACACGTGGATGAGCGATATGGTTGTGACGCTGATTGGACCAGACAACACCAGAGTTGTGCTTGCGTCCGCACTCGGCGGCAGCGCAGATGGGTACATTAATACGATATTCGACGATGAGGCAGCGACTCCGATTGCTGCTGGAGTGTTCCCGTTTACAGGCTCGTTTAGGCCCGCTGCTTTGCTGTCCGCCTTCGATGGGAAATCGACGCTTGGCAATTGGGTTCTCGAGGTTGTTGACAACGTCGGATCTGATGACGGTACGATTGTGTCTTGGTCGCTTAACTTTGATGCACCCGACCGTGGCCAATTCACAAATGCCGAAGGCTTTGTCGGTCTGGACCTTGCAGCCGGCATCACTCAAGTTCCGTTGATTCCAGTCGGCGCTTGGGATTACACATTGCCAGCAGACGGTGTGCGTCAAGTTACGCAAATAACAACCGCTCCCGTACGCGGGACAAATTATGGATTGCTCTTCGGAAACTTTGCCCCAACGGCGATGGCCATTTCTAACAGTAGTGTCCCGGAGAATAGTGCTGTAGCAACACTTGTTGGACGATTTACTACAACGGATCCAAACCGCCGCGATACGTTTACATACACGTTGCAATCTGGCGCCGGCGATAACGATAACGGAGCATTCTTTATAGTCGGCGACTCCTTATTCACTTCGTCGAGCTTCGACTTCGAAACGCAACCAACACTTTCTATTCGTGTGCGTTCGACCGATTCCGGGGATCTCACTTTCGAACGACCCTTTACGATCAACGTGGGTGATGTTAACGAGTCACCTACTGGATTGACGTTAACACCGGCTTTGCTGCCTGAAAACGAACCGGCTGGATTTACGATCGGAACTCTTAGCGCAAACGACCCAGATGCTGGCGATACGATCCTATATCAGATGTCCAACGGTTTGGGCGCAATAGACAATGGACTTTTTCAGATTCAAGGGAATCAACTAAAGTCCAGAGTGACTTTGGATTTCGAAACTCGCAGCACCTATTCCATTCGCGTGCGTGGCACCGACCAATCAGGCTTGAGTATCGAAGGCGTTCTGATCGTTAATGTTACGGATGTTAACGAAAGACCAATTGATATTACCCTGACCGGATCCGAACTCTTTGAAAACGCACCAATCGGAACCCCGATTGGAAACTTCCGAGTAACGGATCTCGATGCGAATGACTCCAACGTCTTAACTCTGGTTTCCGGAGCAGGTTCGAACGACAACGCCAAGTTTGCAATCGTAGGAGGAGAGTTGAAGAGCAATGCATCACTCGATTTTGAGACGCAAACCGCTTACTTTATTCGAGTCAGAGCAACCGACTTGGGAGGTTTGTGGATAGAAAAGCAATTCAGTGTTTCCGTTTTGAATGTGAATGAAACACCTGTCGGTGTTTCAGCAACACCTTCCACGGTGAACGAAGGACTGGCAATCAACACGACGGTAGGCAGTTTTACCACTTCGGACCCCGACGCATTCGGCACATTCAAGTACGAACTGGTTACTAACGCGGCGTATCCAGGAAATCAAAAATTCACAATTTCGGGAAGCCAATTGAGGACTGCTGCGGTCTTTAATTTCGATGTGCAAAATTCCTATTCCATTTTGGTTCGCTCGACGGATCAGGGTGGGCTATCCGTGGACCAAGTTCTCGTGATCGGCGTACTAAACGTCAACGATCCTCCATCCGATATTGGCTTAAGCAACCGCAGTATTGCGGAGGACAAGCTGTCGGGTAGTTTGGTTGGCAACTTTTCAACCGTCGATCCTGATGGTTCCGACACATTTACTTACAGGCTTGTCGCGGGTAACGGTGCGTCCGACAATGTCAGTTTTTCGATCGTCGGAAATCAACTATTGACGAACACAGCCCTTAATTTTGAGCTCAAACCGAGTTATTCGATTCGAGTACAAAGCAGAGACTCGGGTGGGGTTGTAATAGAAAAGGTATTTGTGGTTGATGTAACCAATGTTAACGAGGTACCGACTGGTCTTACTCTGACGCCGGCTACGATTCCGGAAAACAGTTCACTCGGAACCGTTGTAGGCTTATTTGCAACGCAGGATCCCGATGTTAGCGATACCTTTACGTATAGCTTCGCAACTGGTACTGGCTCTGCGGATAACGACAAGTTCACCCTTGTTGCTGGTTCGCTTCGGGCCAACGCATTTTTCGACTTTGAGTTGGTTGCGAGCTATTCGGTTCGCATCAAAACAACGGACGCGGGCGGATTAACCACAGAGGTGCCGTTTGTCATTTCAATCACTAACGTCAACGAAGCGCCATTCAATCTGAACCTGTCTGGTGTCCTGCCAGAGAACACACCTTTAAATGTGGTGGCTTTGAGTGTAAGCGCTTCGGATAGTGATGTGGGTGACACGCTTAGCTATTCGCTGGTGAGCGGTTCTGGCTCGAATGACAATTCAAAGTTTGCTTTTAATTCCAATGGCGGACTACGTCACCTACAACCGGTCGACTACGAAAAGCAATCGTCTTACTCCATTCGTGTGCGGGCGACGGACCTAGGAGGTTTATTCGCCGAACAAACTTTCACGATTGGAGTTGTTGACCAAAACGAGGCTCCGACGGCAATAAGCCTAAATCCAAGTAACTTAAGCGAAAATGCACCAGCCGGGACTTCGATTGGATTCCTCGCCACAGTAGACGAAGATGCTTTGGACTCGTTTACATACAGTTTAGTTTCCGGTGCTGGCTCGAACGACAATGCTAGTTTCAACGTGGTGGGAGGTGAG
>JANMIS010000965.1:0-2491 GCA_031375925.1 Synechococcales cyanobacterium OTE_70_concoct_197_sub | reverse complement strand
GAATATGGATTTATAGATTTTTTAAAAGTCTTTAACGAAGAATTTTACTGCTTTTTAAAGCCTAAAGGTGAAGCTGCTGTTATATCTCCCGACTATTTTATAGGTAAACCGATGAATCCACAAAGTAACAATTGGACAGGCGATCGTATTGCAGGCGACAAAATTGGCGGCGATAAAGTCATGGGCAACAAAGTCCAAATCGGCACCGTCCAAGGAGACGCGATCGCAGGCGACAAAATCACCCAATCTCAAAACCTCGCCCAAGCCGCCCAAGAAATCAAAGATCTCATCGCTCAACTCAAACTCGACTACCCAAACGACGATGACTTTACCCAAGCAGGCCGCACAGTCGGAGCCATTACAAACAATCCCACACTAAAGAAACGCCTCATCAATGCCGCCAAAGAAAGCGGAACCAATGCCGTTGAAAAAGCGATCGAATCGGTCGTCAACAATCCGGCTGTCAGCATCGTTGTCGCGGGTGTTAAGGGTTTTATTGACGCATGAGGATTTAGAAGCGAAATGTAGACGCAAGCCTATCGAGAGTTCGATCGGAGTAAGTGTGAACGATTGATTCCTCCGGACCAGGCCGTTCAGTTGCTTAATGTGACCCAACGAACCAAAACTTCGGATAAGAACGGTAATTTTAAATTTGTCTGCTGGTTTATTAGAGAGGACTAACATGCCCATCACACTAGAACGCACCGTTAGAACTTTGAGCTTTGTCCCGAAGAAAGGACATCGAATTTTTACTGTCAATCTGAAGATGGTGGATGTTGGAGAGCTTTGGCAGATTGCTAAGGACATGAGTTTTCAGCCGGAGCTGATTCATTTGCGGTATGAAGAGGAGACCCCTCAGGTTCACGCCTTGTTGTGGGAAGGTGTTTTAGGGGATCAGCCATCGGATTTGGACGATCGCTATGATGCATTGGCGGAAATGATTGATCCAGATGCGATTTATTTTGCAGCAGGCCGATCGCAGGCGGAGTATCAAGAGCCGATCGCACGGTAAATTACAGAAGTGAACGATCGAGTCGGTCATTGCATCCCCGTTTCAACTTCTGCTTTATATTTAATTTTGCTTCTTCATTTTAGGGGCAAATCGGAAGGTCGAGTCGTCGAGATCGTAGGGTCGAGTTTTTGCTGTAGTGCTTCTAAAATAACCTGTGGATCAGTCGCCTATTTCATGGCCTCAGCCTCCATATCATCGCGGTTTTTGACGTTGGGTAAATCGGTTCGTAGTTCTTCAACTAATGAAATTAGCTTCGTTATTTTTTGTTCAGTTAGTAAGTTGAGTTGCAGCATTAGGTGCGATCGCTCTTCGCTGAGTTCTTCTTGACGAGTTTGATAGATCAATACGCCTGTCGAAATTAACAATCCTGCAACTTCAAGTCCTTGGTCTCTGATGTCGAATAATGGAAAGCTCTTGAATAAAATACCCTCCCTAGCTAAGTGACTACAAGCCGCCCAAATGATAAAGAAAATGATTTGAAAATAGAGAAACTGGGGCCGACGAAAAATCGCCGTGACTCGGTTTAGAAAGCGTCGCTCAGCCGTTGAATTTTGCTGGCGTTGATCTTGGTGCAATGCGATCGTTTCGACATTTTTAACGATTTGATCCGGTAGGATTTCGATCGACTTAATGAGTAAATCCGGAATTTCTTCAGATTCTGTCATGGCCTCTTGTTGAAATTGGGTTAGCATCACTTTGGGTCCGAGTTAGCCCCTATATCATCTATGGAGTCCTATCGCCTTGTCTATCCAGTCTTTGGGGCATCTATGAAAATGGGCAATACTGCCTCATCTCTCTCTATTGGATGAATCAGTACCCTATAAATTGGCATAGCTTAGATCAGCCTTACGCAACACCGAATGACTTAAATCAGCACCTACAAAAGACGATCGCACGTTAAACTACAGGAGTGAACGATCGAGGCCGTCATGGTTGCACAGTTAGAGATGGAAAAGCCGATCGTTCAGCAGACGATCGAAATTGGGAAAATTACACTGATGTTGCCGATCGAGGTTGACCCAAAGCCTTATATTCGGCAGATCTTGCGCGTAGATTTGGAGTCGATTACGCATCCGAAGGCTCGGGAATGTTTGGAGTTTGGGCTGGCGGATGCCACGACGGATGAGGACTTTTCGAGTTTGATCGAGACGTTTCACCTTTTTAGAAGTGAAACGAATGCTGCGCGGTTTTTTCAGGGTGTTGAAGCAGTACAAGGAAATTCTAGGGATGGGTCGATCGATGAAATAAATTTGGGTGGGGAATTGGGTGAAGAAGAATCTGAGTAAGGTATCAGGGCAGAATCCATTCTCATAGAATTCTCAGTCCTGATGAGGACTTTCTCAGCAAAGCTTAAGCTTATTGCGCTTTAATAAAGAAAGTTATTGATCTTAGTCCCGGTCTCAGTTTCTATGTCATTTCTCGATCGTTCCATTGCTCGTCCTGTATTAGTTGGATTATCGATCGCCGCTCTTTGCTTAG
>JANMIS010000944.1:0-3038 GCA_031375925.1 Synechococcales cyanobacterium OTE_70_concoct_197_sub | reverse complement strand
TTACTCTCTGGCTTCTCACCCGGTTTTATCTCTTTAGGTTTAGCCTCGGTGGATTTTGTCTCTTTAGCATCTTTCAGAAGCTTGGCGCTACTGGGCTTGCCACCACTGCCGTAGATGGCTTGGGCGACAGGTTCGCGCTCTCGGACTTTGATGACGAGTCCGGGGGGAAAAAGGTGGCGTTCTACGATCGCTTCTGCAATGGGCGCTTTGCTGGTGAGCGTCTCTGAAATCTGCGAAGACTGGATCCGTAAGAGGGACTGAGGATATTGGATCGGGAGGAGCGATCGAATGCTTTGGGTCGCCAGAAAACGGTTGCCTTCGATCTTCACCTGTTCTGCACGATAAATGACCCAGTTGGGTTGAACCACCACCCAGACGGTTCCAGCGGCCAACCCCAGCACTGCGACCGATCGCCAAGAGGTCTGGAGTAGGCGGTTCCATCGGGTTTTTCTTAACTGCCGACGCCGTTGAGAGAGTTCATGTTGGGTGACGGGTGCGATATCAGGCATTGAACCAGGGCAGAAAGATTGTGCTTATTTAAACATTTTGCATGGCAGATGGGAGAACTACTAAAAACCTCTCCTTGACAAATAGTTCAGGTCATCAGGCTCAACTAAGCCCGAGACGTCTGAGTTCTACCATCTAGGAGAGGAAATTTATTTTGGGTTGAAGCTAGGGGGCATCGCTAGACAGCGCTAACAACAAGCGCTAACAAGGGCTTTAATATAACGCTCTAACATAACAAGCGCTTTAACAAACAAGTCCTGTGCGTAACGCTCTTACAGCAGCTTGGGTCCGATCGTCTGCGCAGAGCTTGTTCAAAATATTCCGAACATGAGTCTTGACGGTTCCAACCGTGATGAACAGCTTGTCTGCGATGGAGGCGTTGCTGTGGCCATCCACGATCAACCGTAGAACCTCCAGTTCCCGCTCAGTTAGGGGATAAGACTGAATATCGTCTTCATGGGCCAGACTGCCGATACCAGGAGCCTTAGCGGGCTTTTGGGACTGACGCAGGACAATACGAGCGATCGCAGGATCAATCCAAGCATTACCCTCATGGGTCACTTTCAAAGCTTCTACCAGTTGGTCTAAGCTCACGTCTTTCATGCAATATGAGTCAGCGCCCGCTGCAAAGGCGGCCATGACCACCTCTTCAGAATCTTGAAGGGTGAGAATAAGTACTTTAGTCTCATAACCTGCCTCTAGTTGAGCCTGCTTAAATCGCTTCGTCAACTCGATACCGTCCATGTCCGGTAACCCGATGTCCACGATCGCGACATCAGGCCTAGCCGTTGTAATTAACCGCAATCCGTCGGTCCCATTAGCCGCTTCTCCCACAACCCGGAAACCAGGCTTCTGCTGGAGTGCGGTCCGCATTCCTACCCTTGTCAGGTCATGGTCTTCGATCAGAGCAATTTTAATATCATTCATCGGAGGTCACTTCCACCCAAATTTTATGCAAGGAATCGTTAATCCAAGACTGCCCTATTATCTGCTGTATGAATCACCACAGACCCTCATTATTTCAATAACTGAGAGCCATTTCATACAGTTTCTTAAGTAAACGCACAAAAGTTAACTGACAGATTCAACAACACAGGACTCAAAATCCTAAGTTGTGTTCTACTTGACAGCACAATTCGTTCACGCAGTTTCCAAATCCGCTCACTTCGCGAGATCTTTAACTGCGGCTTCACTTTAAAAAGAATTAGAAAAGCAATAGGGTTGATTGAATTACATACCTTGACTCATGATTAATTCTTTGGCTAATAGATTATGGTTACACCCTGATGCTGAGCTTTAAATCTTTTGATCGCTTGAATTTGGCACCTCAGTTAATTTCCAAAAACCTACGAATGACAAACCCAAAAACGCTTTCGAAAATTTTTAACTCAGCTAACCCGAGACTTGCATATTTTCCGGGGAATCGAACATCTGTCAAAAGTTAGAATCTGTCTTCATTTGACTCAGAGAAGACGCTAAAGTAGGTCTACTATCTGGGTTCTCAAGATTCCTTCAAGCTAGATTATGTAGCAGTTTCACCCGTTATGACGGGTAAACTAGCCTCAACTCTAAAGTAATTAAAAACCTTGCTTAAAAATAATGAAGTTTGATCTAAAACTCCTCATTGCAGGAGGCAGTACTGTCGATCGTGCCCTGATTTGCCAATGTTGGGACTTGGCAGGGATGGATTATCCTGCCGTTGAGGTAGAAAGTCGCACCTTGGCGATCGCTACCCTCGAAACCGATCGCTTTGATGCCATTCTCATATTGGAGTCGTTGACAGATGGCAGCAGTTTGTCGCTGTTAAAGGCCCTACGAGATCAGGTGAAAGCCCCAGCAGTGGTGATGGTGATGGCGGAAGCCAACCATCGACAAGCTTGGGAATGGATTGAGAGTGGAGCGGGGGAGTCTCTAGCTCAAGACGAGATAACGCCTGATTTGCTTTGTCAGAAGGTTTGGAGTGCCGTGCGTTTGACGCGGGCATTACATGGCAGTCGATCGATGACCCTGCAAATTGAACAGGTCCTAGAGGATAATGGCCGACTCAATCAAGCTGTTCAAGATGCCGAAAAAATTCGCAATCGAGTCGTGATGAATCTTGGGCGCAACCAGCAGCAGCTTCACACACTTCAGCGACTGACTAACTTACTCAACCAACGGCTGACGAACTTGCCGGGGTTATTTCAGGCAATGATTGATGCGGTCTGTGCGGCCATTCCCGATGGAGAATTTGGGGCGATCGCATTGCACAATCCCAACGAATCCATGCGATCGATGTCTCCGTCGAAGTCCCTGGAACTCGTCGCAACCTTGGGCTTAAACCGATCGGATTTCAATATTGAGCAAACCTTCGAGCTGCAACATGGGGCGATCGGTCAGGTGTTTAGCACCGGCAAATCGGCAGTATTGCGGCGAGGGGATAAGCTTGCGCCAGACTTGCTGAATTTCCCAGCGGCGATGTGTGTCGTGGCGATCGAATCCCCCCAAGCTGGACGCATTGGAGTGTTGGCCTTGGGAAATTGGGAGGATGC
>JANMIS010000872.1:0-2100 GCA_031375925.1 Synechococcales cyanobacterium OTE_70_concoct_197_sub | reverse complement strand
CGAAATGGGCCGATCGCGAAATGACGCCGTGACCGCATCGAAGTCTGCCTGAGTGAAGACGGTATTGCCAGTCACCTTGAACTGAGTCACGGTGATTTTTTCTGGCGTATCGGGAGTGACTTCGGTGGGAGTGGATGGGGTGGTCGATGGGAGAAGATCGGTGGGAGATGGAATCTTGTCGGGGACTTGCTCAGGGAGAGGCTGGACTGAAGGCGGTTTGTTATCCCGTGGCAGGTTCTTATCTTGTGGCAGCACAGTTTGGGCTTGTGCGGCGGTGATCACCCAAGGGGATAGCGTACCAGTGAGTAGCATCATCCCGAATAAACCCGAAAACAGGCGCGATCGGTGAAGTGGCGATTTTGAATTCTGAGCGGAGGGGGAAAACTTAAAAATCACGGGAGAACCTTAATAGCCTTCAGGTAAGCAAAAACGTGGCACTACCGAATATTACCCGCACAAAGTCAAATACTATCGATCTTTTGAAAATATTTGGATATTTTTGTTGGGATAATGAGAGCCTAAATCTTGAATTGTAGGAAGCGACCAAGTTATGAGAATTTTGGTGATGGGTGGGACGCGGTTTATTGGGGTGTATTTGACGCGGCAGTTGGTGGCGCTGGGCCATGAGGTGGTGCTGTTCAATCGGGGTAAAAAGCCCTCGCCTGTGGCAGGGTTGAAGGTAATTCATGGCGATCGGACAGTAGCGGGCGATCTTCAGCAGCTTGCAGGGGAAAGTTTTGATGCGGTATTTGACAATAATGGTCGGGAGTTGAGCGATACGCAGCCGTTGGTGGATATGTTTAACGGAAAAGTGAAGCATTTTGTCTACATGAGTTCCGCAGGCGTTTATCTCAAATCTTCGCAAATGCCCCACATGGAAGGTGATGCTGAGGATCCCAAGAGCCGCCACAAGGGCAAAAATGATACGGAAGCCTATCTTAAGTCTTCGGGAATTCCGTTTACGTCGATCCGGCCAACCTATATCTACGGACCCCAAAATTACAATGATTTGGATGCTTGGTATTTCGATCGGATCCTGCGCAATCGTCCTGTGCCGATTCCATCCCATGGTCAGCATTTGACGCAGTTGGGACATTGTGCGGATTTGGCTGCTGCGATGATTCAAGTGCTGGGGAACGATCGGGCGATCGGGCAGATTTACAATATTTCCGGTGAAAAGGCGGTGACGTTTGATGGTTTAGCAGAAGCTTGTGCAGTGGCAGCGGGCAAAGATCCAGCGAGTTTAAAACTGGTTCATTATGATCCAAAGGCGTTTGATTTTGGGAAGAAGAAAGCGTTTCCGATGCGTCCACAGCATTTCTTTTGTTCGATCGATCGGGCCAAGAGAGATTTGGACTGGGCACCGAAGTTTGATTTGATTTCGGGTTTGAAGGACTCGTTGCAAAATGATTATCTACCTTCTGGTCGAGGGGATAAGACTGATGTTGATTTCTCCACTGATGATCAGATTCTTGGTGCGTAGGTAGTTAATCTAATCCCAAATCATCGATACCCGACAGCATTTCATAAAGCGTCAAAACCGAAATAAAATCTAAATCTCCTTTCCCTTGAGCCTGCAATGCATTCATTTGTTCTGCTGCGTTGGCACTGCCGGGGAGGGAGATTTTTTCTTGCATTGCGGTTTGCAATACAATATTCATATCTTTGCGAAACAAATCTAACTTAAATCCTGGATTGAAATTACGATCGAGCATCTTCTGCCCATGTACTTCCATCACTTTACTCTGCGCAAACCCACCCAGCAATGCCTCCCGAACTTTCGCCCCATCGACTCCTGATTTCTTTGCTAGGGTCAAGGCTTCCGCAACGCCTTGAACGGTCATGGCCACTACAATTTGATTACAGGCTTTTGTAATTTGCCCCGCACCTGCATCGCCAATATGCACAATGTTTTTGCCCATGGCTTGCAAGATTGGTAAAGCCCGATCGAATGCAACCTTTTCCCCGCCCACCATAATCGAAAGCGTCCCCTGCTGCGCCCCAATGTCACCACCTGAAACAGGCGCATCTAAAGCACTAGCGCCCTTGATTTGTAAGGCTTGAAACACTTTACGGGAAGTCGCAGCCGCGATCGTGTGG
>JANMIS010000085.1:0-4402 GCA_031375925.1 Synechococcales cyanobacterium OTE_70_concoct_197_sub | reverse complement strand
ACGGGTTAGCCCGTTTTTTCATGGGGGTATGGTTCATTAGGGGTGGGGTTCCTGAATGTGCTTGAGGAGAAACCAAGGCTAAAAGTCAGACTAAAGTTTTCGTGTCACAGATTTTCGTGTCACAGATTATTGTAGCGACGTGCACACAAGTTGGCAGGTTCCCCATCTAAAAGCCATTTTGAGAAATCTGAAATAGAAGAAGATTTTTTAATGTGTACAAATTTACATATTTAAAAAATCGTAATAAACTCGTTTACCAAATCGGTCTAAGTTAGTAGGAGTGAGCTTTTACAAGCGGTAATCAAGTTACCTAGGGTGTTGCTTAGGGCCATACTTCTGCGAAATAATTGCTCTGCGATCGATCGTGAGCTACTTAAGTTTTAAAATAAAGCGTCGGGAACCTAAAAATGAGCAACTTAGCACTGAAACTCCGCGAAGGCACCAAAAAGGCGCACACGATGGCGGAAAACACCGGGTTTATCGCTTGCTTCCTGCGCGGTACCGTCGAAAAACAGTCTTACCGGAAGCTAGTGGCGAACCTATATTTTGTGTATTCGGCTATGGAAGAGGCGATGCACCAACTTAAAGACCATCCGACCATGGGGAAAATGTACTTCCCTGAACTCGATCGTAAAGCCTCTCTAGAGAGCGATTTGGAGTTCTACCACGGTCCCAACTGGAAAAATGAAATCACTTGTTCCCCTGCAACACAGAAGTATGTTGCGGAAATCAATCGGGTAGCAAAAGAAGACCCCGAGTTGATGATCGCGCATCTTTACACGCGCTACATCGGCGACCTTTCCGGCGGTCAGATCCTCAAGAAGATTGCAGTGAACGCCATGAATCTCAATGAAGGCGAAGGTACTAGCTTCTATGAGTTTGCGCAGATTCCTAATGAAAAGGAATTTAAGAACATGTATCGCGGCACCTTGGATAGCTTGGCAATTTCTGATGAGAAGGGCGATGCGATCGTCGAAGAAGCGAACGATGCATTTCATCACAATATGAATATGTTCCAAGAACTCGAAGGGAACTTGATCAAGGCGATCGGGATTCAGCTCTTTAATTTGCTGTCTCGCCGGGGCCGCAAAGGCAGCACTGAGCTTGAGACTGCATAAGCCTAAAGCTTGTTTAGGGACGAATTAGTGTGAGTGTTGAGGGCCGATCGGATTTCGATCGGCCCTTTTTCATGGATAATTCATGGAGGATTATCACCGTTGCGTCTTATTGTTCGGGTCTTTGATTTATGATTTCACCCCAGTTCACGCTTCTTTGGCAGCAACTCACCCTTCAGACGTTGCCGCTCTATCAATGGCGCACCGCGAGTTATGTTTCACGAACCATCGGATTGTTGCAGGGTTGGCGATCGGGTAGTGTCCTGATGCAGTGGGGCGATGGCATTGCGTTGGGGTTGTTGGGAATTCTGTTTGCGGCTGCGCCCTACGTGCCGACGACGGTGATTAGTGTGCTGTTGGTGGCTTGCATCGGGTTTTGGGTGCTGTTGACGCTGGCGGAACCTAAGGAAAAAGCAGGCTGGGGACTAACGCCGATTCATCTGATGGTGATGCTATATTGGGGGATTAGTGCGATCGCGACGGGGTTGTCGCCTGTGAAGATGGCGGCGATCGAAGGCTTAGGGAAGTTGACGCTATATTTGTTGATTTTTGTGGTGATGGCGCGGGTGCTGCGTATTGCGAAGTGGCGGAATGCATTAATTGCGATCTATCTCCATACGGCGCTCTTAGTGAGTTGCTACGGCATAAGACAATGGATCTTTGGGGCACCGCCGTTAGCCACTTGGTCGGACCCAGATTCGGAGATGGGTAACTTTACACGAGTTTACAGTTTTCTGGGAAATCCAAACTTGTTGGCGAGCTATCTGATGCCTGCGGTAGCCTACAGTTTGATGGCGATTTTTTCATGGGTGGGGATGTATCGCAAGGCATTGGCGGTTGTGATGTTTGTGCTGAGCTTGGCCTGTGTGGCTTTGACGTTTAGCCGTGGCGGCTGGATTGGGTTGGTGTTGATGTTTGGTACCATGGCGCTACTAATGGGCTACTGGATGAATTTGTATCGCCGCAAGTGGGTGTTGCCGACGGTTTTGGGCAGTTTGGTCGGCGTAATGTTTGTTGGAATCGTATTGGTTCCGCCGATTCGCAACCGGGTGTTGAGTATGTTTGTGGGGCGTGGGGATAGCAGTAATAACTTTCGGATAAATGTTTGGCAGTCGGTCGTTGAGATGATTAAGGCGAAACCTGTGCTGGGCATTGGGCCAGGAAATGATGCCTTTAATAAAGTTTATCCCCTGTATGCCAGAACCCGGTTTACGGCATTGAGTGCTTATTCGGTGTTGCTGGAGATTTGTGTGGAGACGGGACTGGTGGGGTTAAGTTGCTTTTTGTGGTTGCTGGTGGTGGCGTTTACCCAAGGCGGGGTGCAGTTGCAGCGGCTACGATCGAACCAGGATTCCCAAGGTTTTTGGGTGATTGGAGCGATCGGGGGGATGGTGGGATTATTTGGTCAAGGGGTGGTGGATACGGTGTGGTATCGCCCGCAGGTGAATATTTTATGGTGGATGGCGGTGGCGATTATTGCGAGTTTTTATAGTGCGTTGCCGACGGATGTGAGGAAGCCCGCCCCTCAACCCCCAATTCTGGGCAGGGTGGTTCCATACAAAGATAGGAAAATAATTTAGGGTTGAATATTCATCATTTAGCTATAAGAAAATGAGGATGGACTGAGTAGTAATAATTCAGTCGAGTCAGTCCATGTCCCTCATCTCTCAATTAAAGCAAATTCCTGACCCTCGCAATATTAAGGTGAGCTATCTTAATGGCTAGTTCCTAAATCAAAGCGCTTCTGGATTAATGCCCAGTTCCCGCAGCTTCTCAGCCAACCGATCGGCCCTCTCAGTCTCTTGGTCTGCCCGAAGCTTTTCCTGATCTCCCCGAAGCTTTTCCTGAACAGCGCGTTCATCACCTGACAAGAGCAAATCCCCTGAAAGATCCCACAACCGCAACCAAGGCAAAACTTGACCCACATATTCCCCTTGCCAAATTCCCAATTCCACGCCCAGAGGCTCGATCGCAAAATGGCCTCGATCGTTTGGCAGCATCTTCTGATATTTTCCCATCACGTACGATCGTCGATAACCACCATCCAGCAGCGGAGTCACATTCGGAACATAGAACCCATCCGGAGCCTCTGCGCCCTTTTCTAACGGCTCAGTTAGCCGCCAGTAAATTCCACAGTCTTGACCGATGGCATACTGCCCGTCTGGGTGAAGCTTTTCTAGAACAGGCAAAATTAAACTGCTAATTAGCAAACTTTGGGGATATTCTTGGAAATTATAGTTGCCTCCGGCACGCTTCGCGACCACAAAAGTACCATTGCTCTCCGGCAATTGATTATGGTCGGGAAGTGAGAGGTGGCTGGTATCGCTTTCCGACAATTGGATATGGTCGGGAAGTGAGAGGGGCGGAGCGGATTGGGCGATCGTCATGGGTCGTTCCATCCTGCTAACCAAAGCATTGGTACGTGAGGGAGAACATTCAATGAATCATTACAGTGCAGGAATCTGACCTGAGGCATACCGAATCGCCGCTGGATTGATTGCATCAGTTAATCGGTCAAACTGATCGTCTAAATCCGGTGGAACTTGGTCGATCGGCCCTGACCACAGCAATGCATGAATTTGCGTATGATCTTTCATGGGCATTTGGATTAACTCGGGTTGAAATCCAAGCTGTTGAGCAATCGAAAAAACCTCAGCACTATCAGCCAAAGTTAGATTGACCGAGAGATAACACATTCCTTGCTCTGGAATACTCTTAAATACTTGAAGTCCAGCAATTGGAGGAGCGATCGTTGCAGTCATGGTGTTACCTCTGATTTGAACCAACAAACAAATTTAAATGTTCCATTTCTCTGAGTTTTGGTCAGTTGTGAGACTCAGTTGTGAGACATTGATAACTTCAGTTGGAGTTTCTGATGTCTCAGCAATATATTCACATCTTGACTGCGCTTCTGGCAGTGATTTAGCCCGAATCTGCTCAGTCCACTCTTCGCAAGGATTTCCTGGATCGATTAGCATTTCAAATTGTGTCTTCCAAAACCTTCTTTACAGTATAGATGAACTGTAAGGAGTTCGTCTGTAGATTAAGAAAAATGATGAGTGCTAATTGGTCAAAATCAGCTTCAGCCCCGCGATCGTCAACACACCAGCCAGCAACCGTTTGATTAATGCTTGATCAAATCGATAACTCCCTAAAAATGAACCCAAACTTCCGCCCATCACAGCACTAACAGCAAAGGCAACTGTAAAACTAGGAACCGATCGGCTACTGCTAAAATTCCCCAATAACCCCGCAATAGAATTCACCAAAATAAACACCGCCGAAAC